>JAHZKF010000048.1 GCA_022600575.1 Gammaproteobacteria bacterium
ATGAAATACTCACCCATTGCACAACCGGCATATGGCGCAATAAATTGCAGCGCTGCAGGATCAGCGGCACCCGCCACCACAACGATTGTATGTGCAAGCGCATCATGTTCTTCAAGTTTTCGAACCAGTGCGGCAACGGAAGATGCTTTTTGTCCTATCGCCACATAAACACACACAACACCTGTGTCTTTTTGATTAATAATCGCATCCAGCGCAATGGCTGTTTTCCCGGTTTGCCTGTCACCAATAATTAACTCACGCTGGCCACGACCAATTGGCACCATCGCATCAATCGCTTTTAAACCAATTTGAAGTGGCTCATCAACCGATTGGCGCTCAATCACGCCTGGCGCCATTTTTTCAATAGGCGATAAGTGATCGCTCTCAATTGGACCTTTGCCATCAACAGGATTACCCAGCGCATCCACCACGCGACCCAGCAAGCCACGCCCAACGGGTACCTCTAGAATACGCCCGGTGCATTTCCCCTTTTGGCCTTCTGACAAACCGGCTGAATCGCCGAGCAACACCACACCAACCGAGTCACGCTCTAAGTTTAAGGCAAGCCCGTACACACCGCCGTCAAACTCAATCATCTCCCCTTGCATGACGTCTTCAAGTCCCTGCAGACGAACAATACCGTCTTTCAAGCTGACAATGGTGCCTTCGTTGCGGGCATCGGACTTCACTTGGAAGCTTTCAATTTTTTGCTTAATCAGTTCACTGATTTCCGATGGACTTAATGTGGTTTGCTGTACCATAAAACTTATCCTCTCGATGACGCGACTAAATCAGCGCCTAATTTGTTTAATTGACCTTTAACTGATCCGTTAATCACCCAATCTTTTGCAGAAATTACAGCGCCGCCTAATAAATCAGGGTTAATCGATACTTCAAGCGTTACTTCTCGATTTAAACGCTTCGTTAAGCGATCAATCAGCCGCGCCTCTTCTGCATCATTCAGTGGTAAAAAGCTCTCAACCTGAACCGTCACTCGGTGCTCTGCCTCTGCACGTAACGCTTCAAACTGTGCCGCAATTGCAGGCAAAACCGGCAAACGTCTGTTATCGGCTAAAACATGGATAAAGGCATCCAAAACTTCCGGGAGCTTTTTAGCGCTTCCAGGCAATGCGAGCATCACATCACGTACTGCGTCTTGGTGCTGCTGTGCCGTTGTCTCTGGATTATCTATAAAAGCAAGCATCTCAGGACACAAGGCCACGCTATCGAGCTGTGAGAGCCATAGAGACCATACAGGCAGTGCTTTTTGCTCAAGTGCATGCATGAAAACTGCCTTTGCATAAGGTCTTGCGATATTTGTCCAATCAGCCATAAGTTAGAGCTCTTCAATCATGTGGTCAAGCAGCGCGCGGTTTTTATCCTCGTCTACTTCGGCCATTAAAATTTTCTCAGCTGCCGCCAGTGCCAAAGCACTCACCTCTTTTCTAAGTGATTCTTTCGCACGATTGACTTCCTGCGCTAATTGCTCAGCATGCGTTTTTGTAATGCGTGCAGCCTCAGCGCGCGCTTGCTCTTTCGACTCTTCAATCAAAAGAGAAGCGCGGCGTCCCGCCTTCTCAATAATATCGGCAGCATCCGCTTTCACTTGCTTTAGCTCTTCTTTTACACGCTCTTGTGCAAGCTCAAGCTCACGACGGCCTCGTTCTGCTGCAGCTAAACCATCTGCAATTTTATCGCGTCGTTCTTCAAGCGCTTTGGTTAAAGGCGGCCAAACAAACTTCATGGTAAACCAAACAAATGCTGCAAAAACCAGCATTTGAATGATTAGTGTTGCATTAATATCCATGCTTTAAGATCCAAGTGCGCTAAGAAACGGGTTCGCAAAGGTAAAGAATAATGCAATCCCCACACCAATCATGGTTACCGCATCTAAAAGACCTGCGACAATAAACATTTTAACCTGAAGCATCGGTACCATTTCAGGCTGGCGCGCTGCGCCTTCTAAAAATTTACCACCTAACAAACCAAAGCCAATTGCCGTTCCTAATGCACCCAAACCAATTAAAAGTGCAACAGCAACCACCGTCATGCTTTGAACCTGAGCCACCAAACTTAACGCTTCCATCAATACTCCCCTTTCACTTAACACCATTAAAATAAAACAACCAAACGCACCTTAATGCTCTTCATGCGCCAAACTTAGATATACAATCGTCAAAACCATAAAAATAAACGCTTGCAACGTAATCACCAGAATATGGAAAATAGACCATCCCAATGACAAAAAGAATTGCACAATAGTAAGCGCGACATTCGAAACCAGCGAAGCTGAGGCCGCATTAAGCGTAAACAAGGCTATCAAAATAAAAATCAATTCGCCAGCATATAAATTACCAAACAACCGTAATGATAAAGAAATGGGCCTCGCAACCAACGTCGCAAACTCCAAAACAAAATTGATTGGGATAAATACAGGATGATTAAATGGCTGTAACGTTAACTCTTTAATAAACGTTTTTGAGCCTTTTACTTTTATACTATAAAAAATAATCAAGGCAAATATCGACAGCGACATGCCAAATGTTGTGTTCAAATCATTGGTTGGCACTACCTTCAGATGCTTCACACCAAAAAGGTCGCCAATTAACGGCAACACATCAACCGGCATGATATCCATGAAATTCATCACAAACACCCACACAAAAATAGTGAGCGCCAAAGGACCAATCAGTGCATTTCGACCATGGAAACAATCTTTTACTTGCGAATCTGCAAAATCGAGCATCCACTCAGCAAAGTTTTGCCATTTCCCAGGCACGCCAGTTGAAACTCGGCGCGAACCTAACACTAATAATCCCAACGCAACTGCACCCGACAAGAGCGAGAAAAAAACAGTATCTAAATTAACGCTCCAAAAACCACCACCTGAGCCAACACTCATGGTCTTCAAATTATACGTAAGATACGTCAAATGATGTTTAATATAATCGGTGCTCGATATCATGCTGCTCTCATACCTGTTTTAGTCACTGCTTCCCGAAAAAATAAAGGCGCAAACCAAGAAATCATTTGCGTCAACATATAACCCATAAAAAACATCAAGGGCGCCACTTGCCCCCATCGAAACACCCCAGCAAATAAAAGCGCTGAGAGTAACAACTTAAACGCCTCACCTTTGTAAGCACGCTTTAAAATCACCTGTGAAAACCGCACCCGCTGCTCTTTAAATAACATCAAAGCAAAACACACTTGCGGAATCACCCAAACCAGGCCACCAAATCCAATCGATCGCGCTGAAACTATGCCATCTAGGGCCCATACAAGCAATGAAACCATCGCGACAAGGCTTGTTTGAACAAAAAAAAGACGCCGCGCGCCTCGCAACCCTCGCTGATTTTTCACCGGTTCACCTGTTTGATTCGCGCAAAGTATAAAATAATCATTGATGCGGTGCAAGCATATACCACCATTGCATACGAGAGACATAACATATTATATAGAAGCCCTCGCATTATCTTTCTTTTTTAAATCAAACCGTATCATTCTAACTCACCACCCCGCTTTAGTAGCGAGTCTCCCAACACACCGTTCCACAGCAAAACAATCATTTTTTACTATACTTACAGATGAAAACTTGTTTTATCGAAACACTTGTAAAGTAGAGGTTGTTATCATGTCTGAGCGAACTCAACGTACCAGCGCTTTTACGCGCGAACATATGGCCCATCGTTACGGCGATGACTTTCACCACAAACATGACAAGCGTCACTTAGTTTATCGTTTACATTGGAGATCACATCCAAATAAAATAACACCGAATCAAGAACAGCTTGAAGCAATAAAAAACCCTACGGATTCATTCCGCACACCGGTAAAAGAAAAAATGTGGAAACGGTTGGCTAAGACCCCCTTCCACTGATAGAGTATAAACATCCGGATCAGGTTTGCCACTTCCTGATTAGGAAAGAGATCGAAAAGCCTGGGTGACTCTCAGGCTTTTTTTTATTTAAATTCAACTAGTTTCGACTAATTCGATAATAATTAAAAAGCTTTACGACACGAATAACACCCTCTGTCTGTCTTGCAATTTGAATCACGCGTGCCGCTTGATCAGGCAAGACATCCCCCATCAAGTACACAATACCATCCGCTGTGACAACTTTAAACTGGCGAGGATTAATTTCTGCATCTGCTATCACTTGACTCCTAATTTTTGCGGTAATCCAAGTGTCTTGTATTGTATGATCTGATTTTGAGCTAATTGCAAGCTGATTATATTTTTTTCGAACGCCAGCCAAATTAAACAATCGTGCATTCGCTTCTTCTCTTAAAGCACGTGTCGGAACATGGCCTGTGAGTAAAATATCACGATGAAACACAGCTAAATCGATGGCACACCCCTCACACCTTAACTGCTCATCCGAAAACAATAGACGGTTAGCCTGAGCCCCTAATTGATAATCATCAATTTTCTTATACACATTATGCCGGTCATAAACCAACATCATCCCAGTCCAAACACCACTCACATCAGCACAACCAAACAAACTCATACTCATCAGTAATAAACAAAAACGACAGGGCTTCTTTATAACATCCCTCACTTGCCCTATCAGACACCTTCTCCCATCTAGAGAAGAAAAAAGTATTTTATTTCTAGTGAACATATTGAAATACTTTCACAACTTTATGAACACCTTTTACTTGCCGTGCCACATCTACAGAAAGCGCTGCTTGTTCTGGCGTTGCAATACCCATTAAATAAACCACTGAATTTTCTGTAACAACCCGGATAGAACCTGACTCCAAGTCTTTCTTACGTAACAATTTTGCCCGTACTTCACCGGTAATCCATGTGTCTTTACTACGATCAGAAAATGCAATCGGTTCTCCAATCGTAATTTCATTATATATACGACGTACTTTAGGCGTTTCTCTTGAAATTTTTTCAGCAAGTACACGAAGAGACGCTTTAGGTGTTTGACCCACAAGTAAAACCACTTGATTAAAACTCGTCACCCCAATGTGTGAATGATGAAACTTAGGATCTGTTACAATCTCGGTGTGTATTAAATGAAAAATACGTGCATCCCGCTCTATCATCACGACACTACGTCTGTCGTACACCACAAGCCCTGTCGCGGCCGCCACAACGCCCAGCACACATCCGCCCAATAAGCCAAGGCATAATACCAATATCCCTATTTTAAATTTCATCCGTCTCTTACCCCATCATTTGACCAAATAATGCTTGATCGATTAGATCACAAAAACAATGTAACACAAATAGATGCATCTCCCGAGTACGTGCCACACTCTCCCCCGGTACTGACAGCTCAATGTCATTCGGACCTAGATGATTAGCCAATATTCCCCCCTCAGAACCGGTGAGAGAAACCACATCCATCCCTCTATCATGTGCTGCATCCACCGCATGCACTAAATTCATGGTTTGACTTGAAGTACTTAATAAAAGCAACACATCTCCGGCACTCCCTAACGCTTGCAAAGAGCGCGAAAACACATGATCTGCATGTCCTTCCTGCAACAAAGAAGTGGTCAGTGCCATATCTGTTGTTAAAGCAATCACTGGTAACGCTGGTCGCTCAGCTTCAAAGTGATTCAACATCGCTGTTGAAAAATGTTGTGCATTTGCAGCTGAACCACCATTACCACACACAAATAACTTGCCATTGTTGAGTAAGCAATCCGCAAGACATGCTGAAGCTTTTGAAATCAATTCAGGTAATACATCAGCTGCCGTAATTTTTGTCTCAATGCTTGCCGCAAACAGTTGTTGAATACGCTCAACCATCTTACTCATCGTTTTATTCCTCAAAGGCCTGTTTTATCCAAGTGACACGAGGTGGATTTCCATCAAGTGCTAGCACATCAAACCGAACACCTTGACTTCCTTCGCTTGGATGTGTCATCAAATAGTGTGATGCCGCTTTCATTAATTTCTCTTGCTTCCGACGCGTTACACTCACAACCGCACCGCCAAAATCACTTGAAGTACGCCGTCGTACTTCTACAAAAACAAGCGTGCCAAACTCACTTTTCATAATTAAATCAATTTCGCCCATACGACAACGATAATTGCTAACAAGCCAAGATAAACCTTGTTTGACTAAATAACGTCGCGCATATATCTCAGCTTGGTGGCCTTTCTCTATGGCCGTTTTTCCTTCTGTCAAGTGACAGCTTCCAACGCATCATGTTGCAAACGGTTTAAAAGCTGCTTCAGCTGTTTGGTATCTTTAAAATCTATCATCAGTCGCCCTTGGCCTGCCTGACCCGATTTCAATCGCACATTTGCTCCTAAATACGCTGAGGCTTGTTTTAGTTCATGCTTAAATGCCGTTGATACACTATCTGATAGGTCACTCTTTTTTTCTGATTCTGACTGTTTTTCTTTCAACCGAGAAACCAATGCTTCCGTTTCACGCACCGATAAACCACGACTCACAACCCAATCAGCTACCCGTGCCTGTTCATCTGCTTTCAAGTTTAAAAGGCAACGTGCATGCCCCATATCAAGCTCTCCTGCTTCAAGCAGCGCCATCACAGGTGCACTCAACTGTAATAGACGCAAGCAGTTACTAACACTCGCCCTTGATTTAGATAATATATGTGCAATTTCTTGATGCTTCAATGAAAATTCATGGTGTAAACGATACATTGCACGTGCTTCATCCATGACATTCAATGCTTCACGCTGCAAATTCTCAATTAAAGCAAGCGCCATTGCTGTTTCATCATTTACATCACGCACAACCACCGGCACTTCCGTGAGTTTAGCCATTTGTGATGCACGCCAGCGCCTCTCACCTGCGATAATCTCATACGCTTCTGAATCCGCGAGTTTTCGTACAACAATCGGTTGAAGCACACCTTGTTGCTCAATTGAAGATGCAAGCGCTTTTAACGCTTTCTCATCCATGGTACCTCGGGGTTGATAAGCACCCGCTTTTAAAACATCAACTGAAAGCATGAGTAAAGCTTCAGGCTCTTTTACAGGCACTTCATCTGTTGGTTTTAGTAAAGCTGAAAGATTACGTCCTAACCCCGCACGCTTATGGCTCATGAAAGCACCTCTGCTTGAATACTTTGTTCAACACGTTCCATCAACTCTGATGCAAGCTTCTGATATGCAACCGCCCCTGCAGACGACTTGTCATATTGAAGTGCTGGCATCCCATGACTTGGCGCTTCGGCGAGGCGCACATTTCGAGGAATAGCCGTTTGATAAACCTTGGCTCCAAAATGTGCTGCTATCTCACCAGATACATCAAGCGACAATCGATTTCGTCCGTCATACAGCGTTCTGACAATCCCTTCAATGACCAGCTTCGAATTCACTGAAGCCGTTACTTGCTCAATTGTAGAAAGCAAATCCGCAAGGCCCTCCAGAGCATAGTATTCACACTGCATCGGGATTAACACTGAGTCTGCCGCAACCAAGGCGTTGAGTGTTAATGTATTTAAAGTGGGTGGACAATCTATTAATATATAATGATACTGGGCTTCTACTGGCTTTAACGCCTGTCTGAGGATTGTTTCACGGCCAATTTTTGTCATTAAAGTGACTTCTGAAACCGTTAAATCACTGTTCCCAGGCAATACATCAAACCCTGCTGCAACACGTATAGAGGCTTGTTCAACAGAGCTCTTCCCCAATAACACATCATTTCCAGAATAAACTAAATCATGTTTATTAACACCCGACCCCATTGTCGCATTACCTTGAGGGTCTAAATCAATTAATAAAACGTTTTGTTTGAGTACTGCAAGCGATGCCGCCAAATTCACCGCTGTCGTGGTTTTACCCACGCCCCCTTTTTGATTGGCAATGGCAATCACTTTGCCCATGCATACTCCTCAAGATGGTTCAATCAAAATACAACAACGCGCGCCTGATATACCTGGAACTGTATAGGTTTCAACCTGGTACAATTCTTTAAGACCGCTTAACTCTTTTTCTGGCACATGCCCTTTCATGGCAAGCCATAATCCCCGCTTATCAATCAGATGACGGGTATTCTTAACCATCGGTATAATCTCACTAAACGCCCGACTGACTACTGTATCAAAACAATGTGCAGGACGGTAGGCTTCAACACGTGATTCAACCACTTCAACGTGATGCAATGATAAAACACGCACCACTTCACGTAAAAAACGTGTTTTTTTTCCGTTACTATCCAGCAAAACAATATCTGCATCCGGACATGCCAATGCAAGTGGTATCCCTGGCAAACCAGGCCCTGTCCCTACATCCAGCCAACGACGACCCCGCATCTTTGGTAAAATCGCAAGACTATCTAAAACATGTCGCTCAACCATCTCATGTATATCACGCACAGCCGTCAAATTATACGCACGATTCCACTGATTCAAAAGCTGCAGATATTTTGCAAAAGGTGCCGTTTCAAACGCAATATTTAGTGCCGAGAAACCGCTTTCAAGTTGTTTTTCAATAGCTTTTAAATCATTCATGCGAGCATACGCTGCTTTTTAAGATGCACTAATAAAAGTGACAAGGCTGCTGGTGTCACCCCTGAAATACGACTTGCTTGCGCAAAAGAAACTGGCTTAACCTGTTTCAATTTTTGAACCACCTCAGCCGACAACCCAGAAATAGCCTCATACGCCAAATCATCTGGCAGGCGCGTATTTTCATGTTTTTTCAATCGAGCAATATCTGCTTCTTGACGCTCAATATAACCTGCATATTTATTCTGTATTTCAAGTTGCTCCGCAACAGCCGAGCTAACTGCTGGCACCTTTAAATCAGTAACTGCTTCTAGGTGCGCATATTGCACTTCAGGACGCCTTAAAAACTCAGAAGCACGACAATCTTTCAAAAGCGGGCCTTTTAGTTGTGCTTCAAAAACAGCTTGATGCTTTTCTGCACGAATCCAAGTTTGATGCAGGTGCGCCTGCGTCGAAAGAATTGTCTCACGCTTCTCAGAAAATGCCTGCCAACGTGCATCATCCACTAATCCCAGTGCACGTCCTTGTTCGGTCAGGCGCAAATCGGCATTATCTTCACGTAAAAGCAACCTATATTCAGCACGTGACGTAAACATTCGATACGGCTCTTGTGTGCCAGCAGTAATTAAGTCATCCACTAAAACGCCTAAATAAGCTTCGTCTCGACGAGGTGTCCACAGTGCTTCTTCTTTAATAAGGCGCGCTGCATTTAATCCTGCAAGTAAACCTTGTGCTGCAGCTTCTTCATAACCTGTTGTACCATTAATTTGACCTGCAAAAAAAAGATTACTAAGCCCTTTTGTTTGTAAATGAGGGGTAAGCCCTCTTGGATCAAAATAATCGTATTCAATGGCATAACCAGGACGCGTAATATGTGCATTTTCAAACCCTATGATGGTTCGAACAAATTGCAGCTGCACTTCAAATGATAAACTCGTTGAAATGCCATTAGGATAAATCTCACGGGTTTTAAGCCCTTCAGGCTCGACAAAAAGTTGATGCGATAACTTGTCCGAAAAACGCATCACTTTATCTTCTATCGATGGACAATAACGAGGCCCTACTCCTTCAATCAGGCCCTCATACATTGGAGACTCACTTAAATTATCTCGAATGATGTCATGCGTTGCTGCGGTCGTATGCGTAATATGGCAAGGCAACTGCGAGGGGTGATCACTATCATTTCCCATATAAGAAAACACCGGGCGCGGTGTATCACCCGGCTGAGGTGTCATTTTTTCATAATTAAGCGTTCGCCCATCAATTCTTGGGGGCGTTCCTGTTTTAAGACGTCCAACCGGAAAGTTAAGTTCTCGAAGACGTGCCGCAAGTGCTGTTGCAGGTGGGTCTCCCGCTCGCCCTCCTGAGGCTTGTTTCATGCCAACATGAATTTTACCCCCTAAAAATGTCCCAACGGTCAATACTATCGCACGTGCCGAAAAACAAAGGCCCATTTGCGTAACAACACCGGTTACTTGGTCACCCTCTACCAAAACATCATCAACCGCCTGCTGAAACAAAGTAAGATTCGGTTGAGATTCAAGTCGCCTGCGAATTGCATCACGATAAAGCACCCTGTCTGTTTGCGCACGTGTTGCCCGAACAGCAGGTCCCTTTGATGCATTTAGGGTTCTAAACTGAATGCCTGCTTCATCAGCAGCAGCAGCCATTGCACCACCTAGTGCGTCAATTTCTTTCACTAAATGGCCTTTGCCAATCCCGCCAATAGCAGGATTACAAGACATCTGCCCCAGTAAATCTAAATTATGTGTTAATAACAATGTATCAGCACCCATCCGTGCTGACGCAAGGGCAGCTTCGGTTCCTGCATGCCCGCCACCAACAACAATCACATCAAAATGCTTCATCACAGCCATCATTTATCCAACGTTATCTTAATTCATGGAAACATATTATACATGTTTATTGCGGATCTGGGGAGAATGTATCTGATGCACTATTCTGAGGCTTATTGCCGACAGGTTCTGGTAAGAAATGCTTTCGAAGTGCATCCCCACCAACACCTCCTTCAAAATCCTTACAAAAGCGTTGGTAAGCTGCTTCAGGAAAAGCTTCTGGAAGTAACGGGTGCTTTGGCTTTTCTTCTTCTTTGCGAGGTTTAGTGCCTAAAACACTTTTAAATAAACCTGAGAACTTTGTCAGCATCATCAATGGAATACTATCCTCTCGTATATCTTCGGGTGCTAACTCCGCCACATAACATTTCATCGCAAATAACAATACCAGTCCCGCAGCAAACACTGAGGCACCCATAGTCATTGGCATAAAAACAAACCCTGCCAAAAACAGAACTGGCACCACCATGTCAGTAAAAATGCGACAAACCATATCTGCGCGTTGATACTGTATTAATTGTTTTTGATAATCCGTATTGGCCATGGTACGACGAATATCCAAAAAGACCATACGCTTCAAATTGTCATTATCATTTTTAAGCGCTTTTCCAAATAATTTTAAATAATCCTGATAATCCGTTTCAATCGCTTTTGAGTCTTCCCCTGTTTTTGAAATACTAAGCTGTGAGCTAAAAGCTGCGTGTACAATACCAAGCCCAAAACACATCGCACTCCC
Organism: Gammaproteobacteria bacterium; assembly: GCA_022600575.1. Lineage (GTDB taxonomy): Bacteria > Pseudomonadota > Gammaproteobacteria > Legionellales > Legionellaceae > JAALKW01. Next base: position 11,050 of record JAHZKF010000048.1, read on the forward strand.
AACCAGCCCAAACATCAATGTCGTTAATGCAGTCGCCATACCAGGTGGCGTGAAAAAGCAACAAAGTACTGCAAATGCTAAAATAATGGTCGCAGAATACATCACATCTAGTTGAAATTGCTTCATATCATAATGCCATGCACGCTCTACTTTCCCTCTATCGCGTTTTAATGCTTTAAGTCGCCATTCAGAGCGTGTAATGACGTCCAATTGATCTTGACTGAGTACCTCACCTTCTATTTCTTTCATCGCTTTAAGATGATAATCACGGGCTATTTTTTCAGTGAGCGCATTAATGTCCTTTTTATAATCAAGCATGATGGCTTCATGTTCCGTTTGCGCTTCTGACAATTGCCAAGCATTCAATGCACAATCAAAAATAAATAAAGCACCATTTAAGACATTCCCATAATAACCAAGCATACCATCGCCCGCTAAAATGAAAAAACAAATACAATTAACAAACCCCCATACAGCATCATTTAAAATAGAAAATTTCTTTTCATTCCATTTACCAATAAAGCATTCAGACTTTTCATTATCAGATAAACCAAGTGCTTTAATTTCATCAGACACTTCAAATAAGAAGGCCGTATCAACTCCCCCTCGTAAAAAATAGAGAATCCAACCCATCGAGCCTGTGACAAACGAAACACCATCTAAAAAAGCATCTGCCGCAAAAAATGAAATATAACGAATTGAACGACGTAACATCCGACAAATATTAACCAGCATCTCTGCTGTCCACACCAAATAAAGTCGCCCATCATTAAGACTTGCGGGATAATCTACTGCATTCGAAACCTTATCAATCGTCATTTTTTTAATGGCTTCTGCCATTTTAGGGGCTATAAACAATAAGCCAAAATAACGTGTTGGATCATCTACATCGTGTGCAAGCTTGGCTTTCGTTTCAAGTTCTGCAGCCGTTAAATCTCGATTTCGTAATTGAGCAAGTAAGCCCCCAATATGTAACAAATGGTTTTGTCGTCGATTCTTTGAATCCTCTTTGTTTTCCAAAAGCGTAAGTTCACAGTCTGCTAAAGCAAGATAAAAAGCAAACGATAACTCTTCTTCATAATATCGTACTTGATTCGCATCAAGCCAAGGAAAACCGATGGGCTCTATTTCACTCACAAACCGTTTTGAACGGTCAAGTGCTTTAGATAAGTCTTGGCGATTTAACAACAGTTGTTTTGCATCAATAGGCCATGTTTTAGCTGTTTCTTTCCCACAACGTCGCGCACAATGAAGTACCTTATCTTTAAGCTCATCTTCCAATTGTGAGAACGAAAGGCTTGTAAGAATACTTGCCTCTTGTGGCTTAACGGCCATATAACACCTTAATCATCGCGCCCCAAATTAAACAATTTTAAGGCATTATGCTCTTATTATATAATGTAGCACGGTTTTCAGGTCTTAACTAGTATAAAACAATCACTTTGTGCTTATTTTTCTTTCAGCTAACTTAGATCGTTAGTAGAAGATAATCGGTCTTTGCTGACGGCGGCTCTGATGGTGCTAATTGATACTGCTTCCCAGTGCCCTGCATTGCTTTGTTATACGCATTAATGATGTCAGGATGCTGCTCAAAGACTTCTTTTAACGCCACACTTGAATCACGTCTATTCGCCTCATTCACCGCAGGAATAAAATCACAAACCGTTAACCCAAGTCTCTCTCGATTGCCCAACATATACTCAACCATGTCAGCATGGCCAAGCTCTGACGCCATCCAAGCAATGTTTTTTTGCACATGGTACCCGTACACTGAATGAGCGTCATTAACAAACAAATGTCCCGCACAATGCAATCGATAAATCATTAGGTTTGCGCCTTCACCAATAGCCACAGACGCCAAAGCTTCACTTGTAGCCGCAAATTCAGCCACATCATTCGCTTGCACAGCTAATAAAATGGGATGTAGCGCCTCGTCAGACACCATGTAAGTAAATGTGTTACGGTCTTGACCTCTCGATTCGTCTTTTTGTACGTTTGGCATAATGACTCTTTAAAATGTTAGATATAAAATCAAGGCGCGAATTATACGGATCTTAAGGTTATGTTTCAATCACTACGAAGGCTTTGACATGCTTTCTTCCAAAAGAGAACTCATAAACTATACTTCGTTTTTCCAAACTTTAAGTAAAGGCGTTTCCAATTCAAATAACCCTAAAACACGTCCAACCGTTTCATCAACCATTGCCGCAATATCTCGTGGTTTATGATAAAAGGCAGGAACAGGCGGATAAATAATACCGCCCATTTCCGTGACCGCGAGCATATTTTTTAAATGCCCCTGATGCAAAGGCGCTTCTCGTGGCAAAAGCACTAATCGCCGTCGTTCTTTTAAAACAACATCAGCCGCTCTCGTCAATAATTGATTTGACACACCATGAGCAATTTCACCTAAAGTATTCATCGAACAAGGCGCCACAATCATGCCTAACGTTTTAAATGAACCACTCGCAATCGATGCTGCAATATCCTGCGGTGGATGATACACATCCGCCAATGCCTTTAGTTCATCCAAACTGACTTCAGTTTCATATGTCCGCGCAAGCTGACCTGCTTTCGTCACCACTAGATGTGTTTCAATAGGTAATGACTTTAAGGCTTCAAGTAGTTGAATACCATAAATCGTGCCTGACGCACCTGTAATGCCAATAATTAAACGCTGTGTTGCCATGCAAAAATAACCTCATGGTGTTTCTTTTGAAGACTATTATTACACCAAATAAAGCAATCCGCATTAAAACCAGATACAATCTCCTGCTGAACTCATTTTATCAATCTATATTCTCATGACAACACCTCGCCAAATGCTAGTTACCAGCGCACTGCCCTACGCCAATGGCCCCCTTCACTTAGGGCATTTGCTCGAACATATCCAGACCAGCATTTGGGTCAATACACAAAAAATGCTCGGACACACTTGTTTAAGTGTATGTGGTGAAGATGCACATGGTACACCAATTATGCTAAAAGCCGAGCAGCTTGGTATCACGCCTGAAGCACTCATTGCAGAAATCAAAATAAGCCATGAGAAAGACTTTAAAGCCTTTGGCGTTGATTATGATCACTATCACACCACCCATTCTGAAGAGAACCGCGAGCTTGCGGAAGAAACCTATATGCGCCTCAAAGACAATGGCGACATCATCAAAAAAACCATTCTACAAGCCTTTGACCCTATCAAGAAAATGTTTTTGCCTGACCGATACATAAAAGGTGAATGCCCGCGCTGTGGTGCATCCGACCAATATGGGGATAATTGCGAAGCATGCGGCGCAACCTATGCGCCAACCGAACTCAAAAACCCAATATCAGCATTGTCTGGCACCACCCCAGTTGAAAAAGAATCAGAGCATTATTTTTTTGACTTACCAAAATACGAAGCTTTTCTTAAAGACTGGACTAAAAGTGGCGCATTACAGACTGAAGCTGCCAACAAACTTGATGAATGGTTTGAGGCCGGCTTAAAACCTTGGGATATATCACGTGACGAACCCTATTTTGGGTTTAACATTCCTGGTACAACCGATAAATATTTCTATGTTTGGCTCGATGCTCCCATTGGTTACATGGCAAGCTTCAAAAAATACTGCGAACTAAAAAACATCGACTTTGATGCGTTCTGGGGAGCAAATGCCACATCCGATCTTTATCATTTTATTGGCAAAGACATCATGTACTTCCACACGCTTTTTTGGCCTGCCATGCTAAAAGGCAGCAATCGACGTCTTCCTACTGCTGTTTTTACACATGGCTTTCTCACCATTAATGGTGAGAAAATGTCCAAATCACGCGGAACCTTCATTGAAGCCAATCATTATTTAGAACACCTTAACCCAGAATGCTTGCGTTACTTCTTTGCTGCCAAATTAAACGGGCGTGTCGATGATTTAGATTTAAATTTAGATGAATTCATGAACCGCATTAATGCTGACTTAGTTGGTAAAATTGTAAATATTGCAAGTCGGTGTGCTGGCTTTGTCCATAAACGCTTTGAAAGCAAGCTCTCTGAAGCTCTTGAAAATCCTGAACTTTTTAATACTGTACTTGATGCACGCGAGAGTATTGTTGAAGCCTACCTTGAGCGGGATTACGCACGCGCCATTCGCCATATTCTTGAAGCAGCCTCCCTTGTAAATCAATATATAGATGCTGAAAAACCTTGGGTTTTAGCCAAAGATCCCGACCAACTCAATCGTGTGCAGGCCATTTGTAGCTTAGGACTTAATCTTTTTCGGCTATTAATCACCTATTTAAAGCCTGTCTTACCTCAAATGGCTGAAAGCTCAGAGCACTTCTTAAATTGCGAGCCACTCACATGGCAAAACATTGACACACCGTTATTAAATCACACCATCAATGCATTCAAGCCCTTAATGACCCGTGTCGAACAAACGAGTCTTGATGCCTTAATAGCCCCTAAAAGCAGTTGAACAACGTATGTCTAAAATAGATGCCAAAACACTCGATGCCGTTCTCCCGCAAACCCAATGCGGTGAATGCGGCTATCCAGGTTGCCTACCTTATGCTGAGGCGCTAGTTCACGGAAAAGCAACCATTGACTGCTGCCCTCCAGGCGGACTTGATACCTTAAACGCGCTTGGTCAGCTACTTCATGTTGACCCCAAGCCCTATCAAGCAAAAGTAGAGCAAAGCGTACGTCCGCCACAACGTGCTATCATTCGAGAAGCCGAGTGCATTGGATGCACCAAATGTATTCCAGCCTGCCCAGTGGATGCCATTATTGGCAGTGCAAAAAAAATGCATGATATATTGTCTCATGAGTGTACAGGTTGTGGCTTATGCATAGAGCCCTGCCCTGTTGACTGTATTGATTTGGTCGAAATATCTGAAGAAGCATATGACAGAGATACCGCTCGCACGCGCTTTCAAACTAAAAAGATTCGTGAACTTCGCGAAACACAGGCAAAAGAAAGACTTTATCAAATCAAACGTAAAATTTCACAGAATGAAAAGGATCCCAGCAAAACAGATGCTGCAGCCAAACGCGCTTATATCTTGGACGCTATGGCACGCATCAACAAAAAATAAGGCTTTATATTGACAAAAAGTACTTTTAAGGTACAATTATTAGCCTTGAAACCAACTCTTTACTTTAATTAAGGTGTTTACTATGAGCTTTTTTGACAAAAAAAAACAACCCATAGCCTATGCAGGTGCTTCAGACGATACAGCTAAAATGGGTACACTTGCAGTTTGTGCTGCTGCCCTTTTAATCGCATTCATCATCGATCCTATCGGGGCACTCATTGGTGTTGGCATTGGAATTTTATATTCTGTCATTAAAAATTCAATAAAGAACGACGCTTCTGAAGACTTTTCTTTTAGTCCTGCATAAAGCGGTGTACGTAGAAGGAGTTGACTCTAATTTAAAATAAGTGTATAATTTTAGACCTGTTAAAACGATAATGATGAGGCTTATTATGAACTTTTTTAACGCTGCACAAAAAACAGCTGCTGACCTAACCTACAGAAGAGGGAAGTCAGGTGAGTCTAATGCCACTCAAAATACATTTACAGCTGCTTTAATTGTTTTTATGTGCTTCTATGCACCTATAGGGTTATGTATCGGTTTAATGGTTGGGTTCCTCGCCGCTACCGCTCGTAACATGTGCTTAGATGACGCGTCTAGCAGTCAAGCCACCGCAACAGTAAAATAACTTTCAAATAGCGGGCCTCATCGGCCCGCACATCTTCAATCTTCAGCTGCAAACTTTTTAGGTTTTGTCCAACCTGAAATCGTTTTTTGTTGCGTACTAGTCAGTGTCAATTCATCAGCTGGTGCTTCTCTTCTTAACGTTGTTCCTGCTCCAATTGTCGCATTTTTACCGACCGTCACAGGTGCAACCAACTGTGTATCCGAACCAATAAATGCGCCATCTTCAATAATAGTTTGATGCTTATTCACCCCATCATAATTACACGTAATGGTCCCCGCACCAATATTCACACTTTTACCAATCGTAACATCCCCTAAATAACTTAAATGACTTGCTTTAGAACCCTCACCAAAAACCGCTTTTTTGGTTTCAACAAAATTTCCAATTTTACATGTATCGCTTAAAACCGTCCCAGGCCTCACCCTTGCAAAAGGTCCAACGGTACAATTCGCTCCGATTTCACAATCTTCAAGCACAGAATGCGCTTCAATCACTGTATTAGCGCCTATTTTAACGTTCTTTAAAACACAGTGCGGGCCAATTTGGACACCTTCTCCAAAGTGAAGCGTGCCTGATAAAACCAAACCAACATCTAAAAACACATCTTGCTCACAAACAAGTTTTCCACGAATATCTAAACGCTTTTTATCTGCAATCGTCACACCTAATTTCAATAAGTCTGTGGCCTGACGCTCCTGCCAAACACGCTCCAAGCTTTGCAACTGCAATCTATCATTCACGCCTTGAATCATCCAAGGAGACGTCGCATGTACAAATCCAATGGGATGCGACTCTGTTGCCGCCATTTCAATAATATCTGTGAGATAATATTCTTCTTGTGCGTTTCCAGCACTCAATTTTGGCAACCATATCGCTAAGTCACGCGCTTTAGCACAGCACATGCCACTATAAATTTCTTGAATTTTACGCTCAGCTTCTGTTGCATCTTTCTCTTCAACCAAAGCACGAATGTGTCCATCAGCATCCCGGAGTACACGACCAAGACCTGTGGGATCTGAAAGTAATGCGAGCAATAAAACCAATGGCGTTTTACTCGAAGCGTCATCAGGCGTTGCACGATCAACCAATAACGCTAAAAGTTCAACCTGAATCAAAGGTACATCAGCTGACAAAACCAAAATTAAATCATCTTCTGGGACATGTGGCAGCGCTTGCATTAATGCATGCCCAGTCCCTAATCGTTCTGCTTGCCATACCCAATTTATCTCATGCTCCGTGAAAGCTGCCTGAATACGCTCCCCTTCATGCCCAATAATCACATGAATTTTCGCAGGATTTAATGCTTTTGCTGTATCTAGCACACGCGCAAGCATCGGCTTTCCTGATAAAGGATGAAGTACTTTAGGGGTTTTTGAGTACATCCTTGTCCCTTGCCCTGCCGCCAAAATAACCACATGTAATGCCATTTAAATGCTTTCCTTTCTTTTGTTTGACGTTATCATAGACTCTTAAAGGCCGTAGGAGTAGACCCCATGACACTTTTTTCCGAAGTCAGTTTAAATTTTATTCTTTGTGAAATCCAAACACTCATCGATGCATCCCTCGCAGCGGATAAAAAAGACAATGATTATAATGGACTATTCCAGCGTGACCATGAACTTGCTAAAAATAAACGAGACTGCTTAGAAACATTCAGAACAACAATCAAAACTATCGAATCATCTGACGATGAAACTTACAAAACAGACCTATTTCAGAACCTGGACAAAACTAAAACTGAGCTAGACACAAAACGACAACAAGCCAATCAAGAAGCAAACACAACTGAAAAAACCCTGCGTATCATACAAGACTTTATTACCGACTTATTTGCCCAACTTAGCACCTTAAAGTTACTTGATACGCCTGTCTCGTCAGAACCTATGTGCGAAGTATACCGCGCTATTATATCCTACCTTGCAAACCGCACGCTTAATAAAGCACAGGAAACTGCAGGCACACACAGTATGATCCATCGCTTTTTACATCACCCAAGCGTCACCGACAATACAGCGTTTTTAAGCGCACTAGACAATCTCATTATAGATAACGTTGATTATATCCAAGATACGCTCACCGGTTACGCATCCTCTGACGAGCAGTTTCAACGGCGTAAAGATAGACTTGCGAGCAGGGTGCTACGTTCGCTCGAACTAGAGCATAAAGCGTTACGAGAAGATCCTAAGTACAGCCGATTGGGCTTTTGCCTTCCGGACAACCTAAGCGCTTATATTGAAACAGCAAAACAAAATATCGCTCATTGTCTCGTGACAGAAATAGAAGAAAAAGAATTAAGCGCTTAACTCACCCACCAGTGGCTTTTCGAGCTCAACTTTTATTCGCGCGGGGTCATCATATTTACTCAGCAAATAAAGCAACTTGCAGTAAATTGCCTCCGGCGTCATATCGTGCCCGCTTAAAAGCCCGATTTCTTTTAAAGCATGCCCCGTTGCATATTGACTCATTTGAACACAGCCGTGCGCACACTGACTACTATTCACTAAAATGATATCGCGCTCACTTGCCGCTTTAAGCATCTCTAAAAATCGAGGAGACTGATTAGGTGCATTCCCCGCACCATATGTTTCAAGCACCAAAGCCTGAATCGGCATATTGAGTAAGGCTTCAAGTAAATCAAAGGAGATACCTGGCCACAACCGAAAGTTTGCAATAGCTGCAGACCGAAGTATCTGCTTATGAAAAGACTGCTTCGATTCAGGCAACAATAACCCATCAGCCATATTAACATCTGTGCCCACTTCTGCTAAATGCGGGAAATTAGGTGAATCAAATGCATCAAAACGTGTTGAACTCATTTTCTGGGTTCGATTTCCACGCAACAAATGCTGATTAAAATAAACACAAACTTCATGGATGGGGGAATGCGCACACAACCAAACCGATGTTAATGCATTCTCAACAGCATCGTTTCGAACCTCAGATAGCGGAATTTGAGAACCAGTTAAAATCACCGGTTTACTTAAATGTTCAAGCATGAATGACAGTGCTGATGCCGTATAAGCCATGGTATCTGTGCCATGAAAAATCACAAATCCATCAAATGCATCATAATGCGCTTCAATATCATCTGCGATACGATTCCAATCGTTACATGTTAAATTAGACGAATCCAACAAAGGAGAATATTCGTGTACCTCATAATCTGGCATATCTGCATGAGAAAATGCTGGAATGGTAGCAAGCGCTTTGGTTACGTGTCCGCTTTTTGGTTGATAGCCCGCCTTTGTTTTAACTGAACTAATCGTGCCACCAGTATTTAGAATTAATATTTTTTTATTCAACTTTTTTCCCTTTTCCAACAATAATTAGAACCAATTGTGCAAGCTTACGCTGCTTCCAGCAAGACTCGATTTGCCAAACCCCCGCATTTTGTGGAAAAATCCTAGGGGGTCATAAGAATAAACAGTTTAAACAACCTGGATAAAAAAGCATTATGGTAGTCGATCGCGCTGGATACCGGCTCAATGTGGGCATTATTCTAATCAATGATTCCGGCCGTGCCTTTTGGGGAAAACGTCAAGGACATGATTCATGGCAATTCCCTCAAGGAGGGCTTGCCAGCGGTGAAAGTGCTGAAGAGGCCATGATTCGTGAATTACGTGAAGAAGTAGGTCTTGAGCAAAGTGATATCAAAATATTAGGCGTCACGCGGCGCTGGCTTAAATATCGTCTTCCTAAACAATACTTAAGACATGGCTCAAGCCCACTCGTTATCGGTCAAAAACAAAAATGGTTTTTATTGCGTCTTACTGCAAGCGAGCAAAAAATTCGTCTCGACTTAAGTGACTCTCCAGAATTCGATAGCTGGCGCTGGATAGACTATTATGAACCTACAGAGCACGTCATTTTTTTCAAACGCCAAGTCTATTGTCAGGCCTTGAAGGAGCTCGAAAGCTTCTCCCAGAAAAAGCCCCTAAGAATCGCTGCAAAACGGCACCGAGGGCATCATGCGCGTTAATATTTTATGTTAAAACTACTCAAACGTATCGTACAAGAGGTAACGACAGCAAGCGACTTAACAGACGCTCTCACCACCTTGGTAAAGCGCGTGCGTGAATCAATTAGTGTTGATGCTGTATCTGCTTTTCTTATTGATAATAAACGGGCCGAATATGTCCTAATTGCAACTGAAGGCTTAAATAAACTTGCCGAATTTAACGTCCGTATCCCTTTAGAACAAGGTCTAATTGGTATCGTTGGCCGACGCGAAGAGCCACTAAACATCGATAACGCCCCCGAACACAAAGCTTTTTACCATGACGCTCTCCTACAAGAAGAACCCTTCCATGCCTTTCTTGGCGTCCCTATTATTCAACATCGTAAATTGCACGGCGTTCTTATTGTACAACAAGCCGAAAAACGCGAATTTGATGATGCAGAGGAAGCCTTCTTAATCACCCTTGCAGCCCAGCTTGGCGGCATCATTGCACATGCTGATGCAACGGGGGAACTCACTGAACTCACCCAACCCAGAAACCACGGGCCTATTAAACATGAGGTCACTCACTTAGCTTTAAGTGGCATAGGTTCGGTGCCGGGTGTTGCCATTGGCAGTGCTGTTGTTGTCTATCCACCAGCCGATATTGATGCTGTTCCACGACAGCTTATTAAAGAAAAAGATGTTAAACACGAAGTGTCGGTGTTTCATCAAGCCCTTGAAGCAGCACGTGAGAGCATGCGCCGCTTAAGCCGCCGCATGCATGCGAGCGTGCCTGAAAGTGAGCACACCTTATTTGATGTTTATTTGCAAATTTTAGACAAGGAAAATCTAGGTGCTGAAGTTGAACGCAACATTCGCGATGAAAAACTCAGTGCACAAGCAGCCCTCGCCGCTGTTGTAAAGTGGCACGTCTTTACCTTTGAAAATATGAAGGATGACTATCTTCGTGAACGTGCCAGCGACTTTCGTGACATCGGACGACGTGTTCTTGCCGAGTTACAGTCATCCCAAAATGTTGAAATAACCTATCCTAAACGCACCATTTTACTTGGAGAGGAAGTTACAGCAGCAGCACTTGCCGAAGTTCCTGAGGGACAATTAGTAGGCGTTGTTTCGGCCAAAGGCGGCAACAACTCTCATGTCGCTATTTTAGCACGTGCCCTTGGTGTGCCAACGGTCATGGGAGTAAGAGGATTCAAACTTGAAGGATTAGCACGTCGCGCCATTGTCGTCGATGGCTATTATGGACATGTTTTTGTCTCTCCTTCAAAAACACTCTTAGCAGAATACAAGTTACTCGCCCAAGAAGAAGATGAGCTCAATCGAAGTTTAGTAAGCCTACATGATAAACCTGCCGAAACAACGGACACACACCGCGTGTCACTACAGGTTAATACCGGACTTGCACTAGATACCGGTTTATCCATGAGCGTTGGTGCCGAAGGGGTTGGACTCTATCGCTCTGAAGTCCAATTTATGAACCGCGATCGCTTTCCTTCTGAAGATGAACAATATGTGATTTATCGACAAATTTTAAAAGCTTTTGCACCACGTTTTGTAACCATGCGCACCCTTGATATTGGGGGTGATAAAATATTGCCTTATTTTCCTATTCAAGAAGAAAATCCTTTTTTAGGATGGCGAGGTATTCGCGTTACGCTGGATCATCCAGATTTATTTTTACTCCAAATTCGTGCCATGATACGCGCAAGCGAGGGCTTAGATAACTTGCGTATATTGCTCCCCATGGTCACAACACTCACAGAAGTCGATGAAGCAATTTATCTCATTGACCAAGCCTATGCCGAATTAGTTGAAGAGCAATATCCCATTGAAAAACCCGAAGTTGGTATCATGATAGAGGTTCCTGCTGCTGTGTACCAAGCACGTGAATTTGCACACCGTGTTGATTTTCTTTCTGTTGGCACTAACGATCTTGCACAATACGTCTTAGCAGTTGATAGAAACAATGCTCGCGTCGCAAGTTTATACGATGCCCTACATCCTGCCATGTTACAGATTCTCTTAAAAATTATTGAAGGTGGACACGCCGCCGGCGTTCAAGTGGGCCTTTGTGGCGAGATGGCAAGCGACCCCTACGCCGTTATTTTACTCCTTGCCATGGGGTTTGACTCTCTCAGCATGAACTCAGCAAGCCTACCTCGTGTTAAGTGGATTATACGCAGTTTCTCAATGACAAAAGCCCGCAAGATTTTAGCTGATGTCTTAACGCTCGATCACCCATCCGATATCCGCCTTCATCTTCAAAAAGCACTTGAACACGAAGGTCTTGGCGGACTTATCCGAGCAGGTAAATCTTAAGGAACTTAAATCTCATGCTCCCCTACCCCAACATCGACCCCGTCATATTCTCCATAGGCCCTCTCCATATTCGTTGGTATGGCCTGATGTATATAGTAGGATTTGCAGCTGCTTTTGGCCTTGCCCACTGGCGTGTTAAACGCCAAGCCCTTGACTGGACCTCTGAACAAATCAGTGATTTAATTTTTTTTGCAGCCGTCGGTGTCATTGTTGGTGGACGACTCGGCTACTTCTTGTTCTATCAAACGACCGTCTTAGTAAAAACCCCTTGGGTTATTTTCAAACTCTGGGAAGGCGGCATGTCGTTCCATGGTGGCTTACTTGGCGTGATTATAGCCATGATTTTTTTCGCCTCCCGCCGCAAAAAATCAGCATGGGAGGTCATTGATTTTGCAGCTCCACTAGCCCCTTTTGGACTTGCTGCAGGACGCCTGGGTAATTTTATTAATGGTGAGCTTTGGGGGCGCGTCACAGATGTTTCTTGGGCAATGGTGTTTCCAAGTGGTGGCCCTTTCCCTCGTCACCCTTCACAGCTCTATGAGATGGGGCTGGAAGGCTTTGGCCTGCTCATCGTACTGTTATGGTACACAAGAGTTCCAAGGCCCTCAGGCACAATTGCGGCTGTTTTTATTATAGGATATTCAATATGCCGATTTGTGATAGAATTCTTCCGTGAACCTGATTTACATCTTGGATTTGTTGCGTTTGGATGGCTAACCATGGGTCAGCTTTTATCCATTCCAATGTTTTTGATTGGCCTTTTATTATGGTGGTTAAGACGTCATGCAGACTTACCTAAAACTCATTGAGCGTGTTTTAACAGAAGGCACGCATAAAGAAGATAGAACCGGAACCGGTGTTTTATCTGTTTTTGCACATCAAATGCGATTTAACCTAGCGGATGGCTTCCCTCTAGTAACCACCAAAAAGTTACATTTGAGAAGCATTATTCATGAGTTACTGTGGTTCTTAAATGGTGACACCAATATCGCTTATTTAAAAGACAATGGCGTTTCTATCTGGAACGAATGGGCTGATGAATCTGGTGACTTAGGCCCTGTTTATGGTCATCAATGGCGTAGTTGGACAACACGTGATGGTGAGACCATTGATCAACTCTCAAATCTTATACATGACATCAAAACCAATCCAACTTCTCGCAGACTCATTGTATCCGCTTGGAATGTAGGCGAACTTGAACGCATGGCCTTGCCCCCATGCCACTTATTATTCCAATTTTATGTGGCAAACGGCAAACTCTCCTGCCAACTCTACCAACGCTCTGCAGACGTATTTTTAGGGGTTCCATTTAATATTGCATCCTATGCACTACTCACTCACATGGTTGCACAGCAATGTGATTTAGAAGTTGGCGAATTTATCTGGACAGGCGGCGACTGCCACCTCTATCAAAACCACCTAGAACAGGCACGCACGCAGCTTGCACGCGCACCACTTGCACTCCCAACGCTTCATATTGAACGTAAGCCCGCATCGTTATTTGATTACTGCTTTGAGGATTTTAAAATTTTAAATTATGAATCACATCCGGGCATTAAAGCACCAATTGCTGTTTAAAGTCCCTGAGATAATCATAACAATATAGATCATATTGTGCTATTATAAACAATAATGCAAAAAAGGTCTTCCCCAATGAAAAGAACACCTCAGCAGAAAAAACTTCACGAAGGTATACTGGAAAAATTAGCCTTCACGTATATGGAGTTTACCAATCCTCGACTTTCATCTCATTCTGATGATTGGTACGACCATTGGAGAGAGGATATTCAGGGAAAATTGTCTCTTCTTAGTGGATTGGCTGATCCCTCTGAAGCAAAAAGAACAGCACAACATATATTAAACGTCATCACACTAGGTCTAGTTGGAGAAGACGAAATTGATCAAGATAATGCTGAAACAGCATGTCAAATGATTCAGGAATTATATCAACATGATCCCACTTTAAAAGCAGCCATCGATGAAGCATTGTCGAGTAAAACTATCTCACAACGCCTCTCTGAGGGCACTATGTCTTTAAAAGACCTACTTCTCAATAAAAGACAGCTTATTGACGAATCACTGGGGAAGGCACCATTAGAAGATGATCCTGCGCTGATACGTAAACGCGATGAACAACCACCATCTCGTTTCAGAAAAACCGACCTTCAATCAATCCGTGCATATAATGCAGAAGCTAAAGCAGCACTTCAAACCCAAGACACACCTCAAGCTAAATCTAACGCAGAGTATAAAAACCGCTATATGCAAACAACTCAATCAACTGATAAAACGAATACTGAACCAGATCAAACATCAAACGAAGATTCTACTCCTACAGGACCCTAACCAAAAAGTGGCTTCATGAGGGAGATATAAAGCTATGAACGTCGACTCTCTTCAGATCTAAGAGCCTCATTTACTCTTTAAAATAGGTTCTAAGCTGTGATAGACTCGAGACGTTGTCACTATTTGTAGAGAACCCCTCATGCGATTTCCCCATACTTTTATTATAGTTTGCTTACTTAGCAGCACTGCTATTGCACAGCCAGACATTGAAATTAAAGGCCAAATTACGCAAACCATCCCGGACACTAAACCTCAGGTCAGCGCTACCCAAAAGTCTAACCCCACAGCTCCTAAGACTGTCACGTTGATGGACGTTAAGCTTTCAGAACATGCCTGGAAAACATTAAACAGACGCGCAGAAGATACCGTACAACATCCAACGCCACTGCTGCTCACACCACCTTATACTACTGCACAGTCAAGTGCTCAACTGGGTATGAATAAAGTTCCTGTCATGGACCAAGGTAATCATGGTACCTGTGCTACCTTTGCTGTAACGGCCGCTGTTGATGCTGCGATGAATGCCGGTGATTACATCAGCCAATTATGCCAACTACAACTCGGGAAACATCTCGAGCGTTCTGGATACAGCCCAAGTGGTTGGGACGGCTCTCTTAATCCCATCGTATTAAATCAAATGGACACCTTTGGTATCGTCAGTAAGACCGTACAACAAGATGGCGGCTGTGGTGAACTAAGAGAGTATCCGAAAGCAAAATCAGCCCCTGAGCAAGATATCTCGCTCTCAGACTACCACAATATCAGCGAACCATTACCAGAAGATACTGTTGCTTGGACACCCTTACTTGATATTTATCAGGTTTTTTTAGATAAGACCGACCCTCAAAAAACGCTTGAATCTGTCAAAAGTGCGCTAAGACATCACGACCGTCTTACGTTTGGCGTACTCTTATTTCGTTTAAACGAGGGAGTCGCTGGCGCCATTGGAAAACACAAGGGAGCCAACGATACTTGGGTTTTAACCCCTGACATTATCAAAGATATCGTGGAACATAATGACTATGGTGGTCACGCCATGATTATTACAGGCTTTAGCGACACAGCAACAGCTGTTGATAAAGACGGACGCTGGCATAAAGGTCTTTTAACCATCCGAAACTCTTGGGGTCCTAACGCAGGTGATGAAGGGAATTTTTACATGTCTTATGACTACTTTAAACTCCTAACCATCGAGATACAGCGTATCAGGTCACTCAAACCTTTTGCAACTTAAGTGAGCGGCTAAACCTCAACCGGCTCAGCTTGACGAGGAGCAGGCTGATAATCAACTGAGCCCGCTCCCATTGACTGACTAAACGCCACACGTGCATCGACCGGCGCGGTATGTTCGCATCGTGCAGCTTCCGCCTCGATGGCTTCATAGTGCGTGAGTAACCCTTGACGATTTGCGATTTGAATATTAAGGCCTGGCCTTGCATTTAGCTCGAGCATCAAAGGGCCTTCGGTTTTATCTAACACAATATCAACACCTAAATAACCAAGGCCTGTTAATTCATACGCAGATGCTGAAATTTTTAAAATCTCATCCCAAAAAGGCACTTTAATTCCAACAGTTGGGTTTAAAGTATCTGGATGATAATCAATCGCTTCATTATGTAATACACCACCAGACGTTAAACCTGTTTTGATATCAACACCAACCCCTATTGCCCCTTGATGCAAGTTCGCCTTTCCATTCGAGACACGTGTTGGCAAACGAAGCATTGCCATTGCAGGGTACCCAAGCAATGTAATCACACGAATATCAGGCACACCTTCATGGCTAATCGATTCAAATACAGGGTCTACTACGACACGTCGTTCAATTAAAGCTTCGTCAGGATGCCCCCCTAAACTATAAGCACCTGATAATAAACTGGACAAATGATAAGCTAGATCATCTGAAGTTAAAATTTCCCCGTTTATTTGCCGGTAACGGCCAAACACTCGATTAGTGATCACCAAAATACCATCGCCACCCGCACCATGTGCCGGTTTAATTACAAAATCAGGATAAGGTTCCAGTAAAGCATCTAATGATTTTATTTGCTGGCTGGTTTTAATGCTTGCATATAAACGTGGAACTGGAATGCCTGCTTTAATAGCAAGTGATTTGGTTCTTAGTTTATCATCTACCAATGGATAACAATGTCTAGGGTTATAACGCAGCGCATAAGCACTATTCCGACGATTAATGCCAAGCACTCCGTGCTTTTTTAGCTGCTGCCGAAGCTTCCACATTAACCAGGCTCCGCAAGCGCTTTAAAGCGGACCAATTCAGATAGACGATATCCCTGATATTGCCCAAAAATTAAAATAAGCGCTAACAAAACAAAAAGTAACTCAGGAAAGGCAAAAATTAAATATTGTAAAGCCGTAAGGTTCATCACCGAAAAAGTAATGACTGCTGCAAGTAAGCTCCCTGCACCACATTTAACAGCCTCAAACGCGCCACGTTCATCCCAGGTAATACACATACGCTCAATGGTCATAGTTAAGATAATCATCGGAAAAAGAGCGACTGAAAGCCCCGAGCCTAAATTTAAGCTTTGACTCATTACACTGATAAAAAGCATCAGCAAAATAACAACCGTTAAAATAACCGCAAGCCTTGGTACAAGAAGTAAGCGCAGTTCATCTAAATAAAAGCGTACCAAAAGTCCACATGACACAATCACAGTAAATAAGGCTATCCCCCAAATCACTTGTGTTTCACGAAATGCGAGTGCTATTAGCACCGGCATAAATGTCCCAAACGTCATCAACCCAACAAAATTACGTAACAGTAAAATAATAAACGCACCAATGGGAATCATCAGTAAAATTTTATTTGTTTCTTGAACATTGACGG
>JAHZKF010000049.1 GCA_022600575.1 Gammaproteobacteria bacterium
CACACTAAAACACTGAGGTTATGGCAGGGAGAGGGTTGGGGAGAGGGCATTATGAATGCTTGTTAAAACAGCTTCTGTAGATTGTAGAACCTCATGATTCCAAAACCGAAGCACTCGAAAACCACGTGCTTCTAACATTAATGTCCTTAATCAGCAAATAGAATGCTTCACCCACTCATCTCACAAGTAAGATAAGTGGGTGAAGTGTAGATAAAAGATAGATTTTTAATCTGAAGTTTGATTTTCGGCTTGTTTTTTTTGTCGTGGTGTTCTTGGATTTGAATTACTTCGTGGTTTTTTATGACTCGCGTTATTGCCTGATTGTCTATTTTGCTGTGAAGACTGTTTTCGTGTGCTTGCGTTAGATGACGATGTTGAACGCTTACGATTGGTATTCGAAGACTGTCTTTTTTGCGAAGAAGATGGATGGCGTCTTGTCTGTGTATGATGTTGTTTCTTAGAAGAGCTACTATGGCTCGTAGAAGCAGGGGTTTCAGCTGCGCCAAACACAGAACGCCAAAGACGTTTTAAAACACTCACTTCATGAGGTCGTAGGGCTGATTGCCCACTATAAGCTTTAACAACTGGCTCATCAGGCGGAGCAAAGGTTTTATTACGTGTGGGTTCAATCATAGGAGGCTCTGCAAGTGCATAACTGGGCTTTTTGTTTCTGCCGCCATTTGAATCTTCTTTGATACGCGTGATTTGATACTGTGGTGACTGCATGTATGGATTTGCCACGATAACAACATGTACTTGATGTCGTTTTTCAAGTGCTGCAATCGCCAGACGTTTCTCATTCATGAGATAAGTTGCCATTTCAACAGGCACTTGAACTTGAATTTCAGCAACATTTTCTCTGAGGGCTTCTTCTTCGAGCAGACGAATAATCGCCAAACCATGCGATTGCATGCTCCGAACATCTCCTCGACCTTCACAACGCGGACAGGTTTCTTGTGCGTTTTCTCCAAGTGATAAACGCAAGCGTTGTCGAGACATTTCAAGTAAGCCAAATCGCGAAATGCGTCCCACTTGAATACGGGCGCGATCTGCTTTCAGAGCTTCTTTAAGTCGATTTTCAACATCACGCTGATGCTTAGTACTGCTCATATCAATGAAATCGATAACGACTAAGCCGCCTAAATCACGTAAGCGAAGTTGACGTGAAATCTCATCAGCAGCCTCAAGATTGGTGTTAAAGGCTGTTGATTCAATGTCCGCACCACTGGTTGCTTTGGCAGAGTTAATATCAATCGAAACCAATGCCTCGGTACGATCAATCACTAATGCACCACCTGAGGGTAAAACAACCTGGCGTTGGTGTGCTGTTTCAATCTGTCCTTCAATTTGATACAGGCTAAATAAAGGGGTTGGGTTATTGTAAAGCTTTAAATGAGGCAAAAACTCAGGCTTGACCTGACTGATGTATTGTTTTGCTTTAACGTAGGCAGCTGAGTCATCAATAATAATTTCATTGATGGATTGACGTAAATTGTCACGAATGGCTCGTGTAATCACGTCGCCTTCTTGGTGAATGAGGCAGGGGGCAAGTTCAGCGCTTTGCGCTTTTCGAATCGCGTGCCATTGGGTGCATAGCATGTCTAAGTCGGCTTGCAGTTCTACTTGGCTTTTGCCAACGCCTGCAGTACGAATAATCACACCCATGTTTTCGTCGATGGTAAGCGATTGTAGGGTTTCTTTAAGCTCGTCTCGTTCTTCGCCTTCAATGCGTCGAGAAATACCACCAGAGCGTGGGCTGTTTGGCATTAAAACCAAATAAGACCCAGCAAGCGTGATAAACGTAGTTAGTGCAGCTCCTTTGGTACCACGTTCCTCTTTGTCAACTTGAATGAGCAGCTCTTGTCCTTCGCGAATAAGGGCTGTGACAGGTAGTTTCTCGTCATTTTTGGGTGTTTTATTGAAATATTCGGGTGAAATTTCTTTAAGTGGTAAAAAACCTTGTCGTTTGGAACCATATTCAACAAATATAGCGTCTAAACTGGGTTCGCGTCGTGTAACAATTGCTTTATAGATGTTCCCTTTTTTCTTAGCTTCAGCTGGACACTCGACGTCTAAGTCGTATAGTCGATTGTCTTTGATCAAGGCAACTCGTATTTCTTCGGGCTGTGTGGCGTTGATGATCATTTTTTCCATTGCGGACATCATGGACCCCTAAATGTAAGGGCGCGACTTGCCTGGGTTCAAGTACGTGAGAGGGCGTGAGATCTGAAGACGTGAAATTCAAAATAGTCCTAGTTTTACGTTGTTTTTCTCTTACGTTCATTGAGTCAATATTGATTCAAGGAAAGCGCGCATTATTTCTAAAAAAATGGCTTTGCTTTAGGCCATTCACTGGTATATGCGTTATAATTCTGTTGCGGTAAGCCGCACGGTAAATATCATACCAAAAAAATAGGGTTTGGGGAACAGATGCATGGCAGATAAGGTGTATTACAAAACGGTTATTTCGGAAGAAAATGGCCAGCGGTTAGATAATTATTTAATTCGTGTATTAAAAGGCGTGCCTAAAAGTCACATCTATCGTTTGATTCGTGGGGGAGAAGTACGGGTTAATAAGAAACGCGCTAAAGTTTCTTCTCGCCTGACTGAGGGCGATTTGGTTCGTATTCCACCTGTTCGCGTGAGTGCTGATGCAGGTCCAATCGTTGTCAATAAAGCGCTTTTTGAGCGATTAAACGAAAGCATCATTTTTGAAGACGAAAGGCTTCTAGTCATAAATAAACCAACAGGGATGGCTGTTCATGGTGGGAGTGGGTTGCGGTTTGGTGTGATTGAAGCATTTAGGGCGATGCGGCCTGAAGCACGGTATTTAGAATTGATTCATCGTCTTGATCGCGAAACCTCGGGTTGTTTGCTGATTGCAAAAAAACGAAGCATGCTTCGTCAAGTGCAAGCATTATTTGAAGCACGACAAGTTCAAAAAACCTATTGGCTCCTGGCACAGGGGGCTTGGACTTTGCAGCAAACCGTGCGCGTGAATTTACCGTTACATAAAAATACATTGCAGTCTGGTGAGCGAATGGTACGGGTGGATGATGCAGGAAAACCCTCACAGACCACTTTTAAGTGTCTTGAGAAGTATCGTGACGCGTGTTGGTTAGAAGCGAACCCTAAAACGGGACGTACACATCAAATTCGGGTTCATGTCGCCTCACAGAAGCATCCCATTATTGGCGATTTAAAATATGGTGCGGCGGCTTTGTCCCCTGAGCTTAAAAAAAGCTTAGGTAAAAGACTTTATTTGCATGCGAGAACAATTCAATTTACCCTGGATGAAACGCCGTATATTTTTAAAGCAGAGTTAGATGCGCAATTTGATGATGCCATACAGTTTTTCCGTGAAAACCAGAAGACAGTTTAAGCGATGAAGCTGCCTTATAAGCTGGTTGTGTTTGATTGGGAAGGTACGCTTGGCGATCCATTAGGACATGTCCACCAGGCGCTTGCGACAGAAGCAACAAAGCTTGGGATTGACTACGATGTCAGTTACGCACGGCAGTATGTTTCGCTTGGGCTCGATAAGGCCGTTCGGAAAATATTTCCAGATTTATCTTTGCATCAATACGAACGCTTGTTACTTGGAGTACAACAAGATTTAGTCTTAAATCATGCTGTGGTTTATTTGTTTGATGGTGCAAAACAGCTAATAGAGAAACTACATGCGACAGGTATTTCACTTGCGATTGCCACGAATAAAGGGCAACAATCTTTAGAGCGTGCTTTAGAAGCCTGTGGCCTTAATCCTTTCTTTGCTGTGACACGTTCAGCAGGACAACTGCCTGCAAAACCGTGTCCTGATATGTTAGAAGCCATTTTAGATGTTGTTGGATGTACGCCTGAAGAAACCTTAATGATTGGAGACTCGGTGTCTGATATGGAAATGGCAGAAGCGATGAATGTGCCTAGTATAGGTGTTGATTTTTATCACCAGCAGACAGATGATTTGAAGGGAGCAGGTGCTGGCGATGTGTTTTATGATTTTAAACAAATTGAAGATTATTTTGGGGTATGATGATTAAAGCGACTGATGAGAGTAAGAACACGGAGGAAGTGTCTTTGAGTACGTTAATGAGTTTACCTAACTCACTTACGCTGTTGCGTATTTTATTGATCCCGGTATTTATTTTCATATTTTACCTGCCTTGGTCTTGGGCGCATGGGACGGCAGCCGTTATTTTTATGATAGCGAGTTTCACGGATTGGTTAGATGGTTATTTTGCGAGAAAACTTGAACAAATGACGTCGTTTGGTGCTTTTCTTGATCCAGTTGCTGATAAGTTATTGGTTGCATCAACTTTATTACTTTTAGTGGGGGCTGGCGATAGAGGATATATTACGCTGCCTGCCATTGTAATTGTGGGACGCGAAATTGTGATTTCAGCCCTGAGAGAGTGGATGGCTGAAATTGGTAGTCGTGCCAGTATGGCAGTGAGTTATATTGGAAAAGTTAAAACAACGGTACAAATGATAGCTTTGATACTACTACTTGCATTTCCCCCTGCATTGTCGATGACCGGCATATTAGGTGTACTTGGGGTTGTATTGCTTTATGTGGCTGCCATCTTAACGATTTGGTCTATGGTTGCTTATTTAATTGTCGCGTGGCCAAATCTTATGAAAAAAACAGGCACAAGCAGTTGACAGGAAAGTAGTTTCGGGTAGAATTCCCCTCGTCGAGATGCGGGAATAGCTCAGTGGTAGAGCACAACCTTGCCAAGGTTGGGGTCGCGAGTTCGAGCCTCGTTTCCCGCTCCAAAAAAAATAGCGACTGACCGTCGCTTTTTTTATAGATATTTGGCTGGGTGGCAGAGTGGTTATGCAGCGGCCTGCAAAGCCGTGTACGCCGGTTCGATTCCGGCCCGAGCCTCCAGATATATGCCCAGGTGGCGAAACAGGTAGACGCAAGGGACTTAAAATCCCTCGAGAGCAATCTCGTGCCGGTTCGACTCCGGCCCTGGGCACCAATTACATTTTTCTTGATGAATATAAATGACTATCGGCCCCTCTGTGGTGAGGAGGAAGATAAGTTAGGATTATTATTTTCTTCTGGACTGTCTATTTTTAAATGCTCTTTTCTGATGGTTTGCATTTGTTCTTTCATACTTTGTTGTGTCGCTTTCTTCTCCAAGAGCGCTTCTTGTTGAAGTGTTTCTTGCTGTGGTTCTTGTGTGGTGACAGCTTGACGAATATCTTTGGGTAAGAACGAAGCAGAGTCCCCAATGTGATAATAACTCATACTCTCTTCAACACTCCCAATTGTAGCATCAGCTTCGACTGGGAGGTCACCATTTTCTAGGGCTTGAATGGCATTGTAATCTAACGTTCGATTATAAACTTCCCCAACTTCAATAACAGAATGATGACCACCATGCACGATAGTGCCGCATAATGCAGCACCCATATATTGGACTGTATCATTATCAAGTTGATTCTCTTCAGAAAAAGCGCCAAGGTCTTGTAATGTAATAAAGGCTCTTGCGGATGTACCTGATGCAGACGCAACGAGAGGGAGCGCTTGATCTTCAGAGCCGCCCCACTCAGCCAGTCTTTGAATGGCCGGTTTAGGGGGTTGGTGTGTCATGAGATTGGGGTTTCTTTCTTCTTTGTTTAGTGGGATATGATAGAAAATCATTTTTTGGGAGAAGTTATCTTCAACTTTTTTTGTTGTTTCAAGGGCTTGAAGCAGTGCTGCTGATGGGGGAGCTTCTGCAGCAACATCGGCTTCAGCAAACACTCGCTCTTCTACTGCGGCGTCATATGCCTCTGTAATAAGTTGCGCTCTTATTTGTGTGTCTGCTGTAAGAAAATATGATTTTCCGCTTTCATGTTTTCTTACAGCGTTTTCTGGGGGATTATTTTTGGGAGCAATATCTTGTCCATGTTCTTGTCCAATACCATAGCTTGTTGCAAGATGTGGCTCTTCACCCGTTTCAGTACGAATAATTCTAATGGCAAGCTCTTCTGGTGTTGGAAAAATGGTCCCTTTAATGGTGTCAAATTGAGG
Organism: Gammaproteobacteria bacterium; assembly: GCA_022600575.1. Lineage (GTDB taxonomy): Bacteria > Pseudomonadota > Gammaproteobacteria > Legionellales > Legionellaceae > JAALKW01. The sequence goes on from JAHZKF010000049.1 coordinate 6,026, forward strand.
GCTATGTAAGCTTTTAAGAGCTTCCACATAACAAAAGGAGGCATCAGCAATAGCTTTTGTAACACCTGCAATGGCATCAATATCATGAATTGCTTGAATATTTTCAGCTGAGAGTTGTTGGCTAAATTTTTCAAGTAATTCAAGCTGCTTTTCATGACTGTTAAAAATATCTTGTTTAGGGGTGTCGACCATGAGTCCGCCCCATTGCCTCTTTTCCATACTATGTTCAGTCATCAAGTACTCAAGTGCTTGCGTTTCTTCTGCACTCAAAGGTTCTTGGCCTTTTAGTTTATTATAAATGGGCGTGATAACCACTTCACATACTGTTGTAGCACTTTTGGTGAGTGCTGCTCTACAAGCCTCAGATTGTGCTGCTGCGCTTAAAGTAGCCTTTGCAAATGCACTATCCTGTTCTTTTGGGTTCATAATTATCTTAAATGTATTGTTATTGATCTATAATTATAGTTGATAATGAAAAAGGAGTTGGCATGCATGTCAAATTAGAGGATTTAGGTGAAAAAGAGGATGAAGAGTTGCTTGCAGCAATACGCTCGTCTACAGCAACAGCTGCGGTAATTGATTTGAGCCAAAATGATTTATATACAAGAGCAGGTGTATTGCTAGGACGTGGTTTTAGCTTAGTAGGTCCTTTAGTTCGCGAGATTAATTTAGCAAATAATGCTTTTTATCAGTTGAGCGAAGCGCAATTGAATGAGGCATTGTCAGGTATTCCATCGAGGGTGACAAACGTCAATCTAAGTTATAATGGATTACATCGAAAAGGATTGTCTGGTTTAAGCACGGTGTTGCAAGCGATGCCAAATGTACTTTCTGTTAATTTAACAGGTAATCGTTTAGAACGAATAGGAAGTATTGAAGAAGTGGGGCTGGTATTACTGGCAAGCAATAAGAGAATTGTGCTTGATGCGAGTGATGACTTTTCGACTCAGCTTTTAGCCTATTGTGCCGAGCAGCGTGTAGCAGAGCATCCGAATGTTATTGAAGGTAAAAATATGGATGATGAGACAGGGGATACATCTGAATCAGGACTGTCACTAAGATAATACAATGATTACATCTGTTATGAGCGTGGCTTAAAGGTAACGGGGCTAGCAGGACCCCCTCTAAATATGTTTTAATCTCTCCCCGATAATATCTATGTTTTTATCTTTTTGATTCGCGAGGCAAATCATGACGTTTCTTGTGACAGAGCAATGCATTAAATGTAAATACACCGATTGTGTAGAAGTGTGTCCTGTGGATTGTTTTTATGAAGGCCCTAATTTTTTAGTGATTCATCCAGATGAGTGCATCGATTGTGCCTTGTGTGAGCCAGAATGCCCGGTTGATGCGATTATTTCAGAAGATGATATGACCGATGAACAACGTCCATTTTTAGAGCTCAATGCAGAGCTTGCTGAAAAGTGGCCTAATATTACAGTTCAAAAAGACGGTCCCTCTGATGCAGCAGACTGGGAAAATAAGCCTGATAAATTGAAACATTTAGAACGAGAATGGCCAAAAGAATGAATCTAGTTGCCATTGAAACCTCGACGTCACATGCGTCTGTAGCACTGTTGTTTCAAGGTAAGTTATTTGTAGAAGAAGAAGTCAATTTTCGCGAACATGCACGCGTATTGCTTTTAATGATTGATAAATTGCTTAAGGCTGTGGGTATTGGCTTTAATCAATTGGATGGCATTATTTTTGGTGAGGGGCCGGGTAGTTTTACAGGCCTTCGAATTGCTTGTAGTGTCGCCAAAGGTTTGGCTTATGCGCATGACCTACCCATTTTTTCGGTGAGTGGTTTGCAGGCTATTGCATATGAAGTGAGGCAGTTTAATTTGCCTGTTTTGGCAATGATAGATGCACGAATGAATCAAGTGTATTGGGCGTTTGAACCGAAACTAGGAGGGGATGTTAGGGTCAGTTCGCCTGAAGATGTGTTTGTGCCTTTGGGGGAGCCATTTATTTTAGCAGGAGCGTCTTTAAAGCCCTATATTGATGCTTTGCCTCAAAGTGTACGTAGTGAAATGGTAAGTCAGCATGAAGTTTTTCCTAAAGCTTGTGCGATGATAGATTTGGTGAAAGCCGGTGGTATTTCGTCAGTAACGGCTGAAAAGGCGATGCCGGTATATATTCGCGATCAAGTGACAGGAGGTGTACGTGGATAAAAAATTGTTGGTCATGCTTGCTTGTCCTTTGTGTCAAGGGGAATTATTGCAAAAGCAAGCGGAGCTTGTTTGTTGTTTTGATAGGCTTGCTTATCCTATTCGTGATGGTATTCCCGTGATGCTTGAACAAGAGGCTCGTGCATTGACGCTTGAAGAAAAAGAAGCATTGTGAATTGCACATAATTCGTTAAACTGTTTTTATGTGGATTTTTTATTGTGGTTGTTATGATGGGCGCGAGTGGCCAGGCTGAAGATTGATTTGAAAAGGTCGCGTGTGTTTACATATGGAGAGCAAGGTGTTGCTCATGCAGACAGGAGTGCTGCCCAATGTCGTACGCTAAAATGGCTTTTAACCCCTGGAAGTGGATGCTTTCTTTGTTGAGTTTAAGTCTTCTTTTTTTAAGCTGGAAAATGGTTGTTAAACCGTACGAAATTAAGCGTCTGAAAGTTGAATCAACAAAAACAGCAAATAAATTGATCGATCTATTTTCAAGTCGTTCGCTTGAAAACTTAGCTTTAATTGAGCAGCTTTTCTTGAATATTGAGCGTGACCATTACGAGCCTTATTCAAACTTTATTGATGATTTAAATGCGCATTTTAAACGTATTCGTGAGCTTGAAGCATTTATACTTCCATCGGTTGAAATGGGCAGTCCGCTAGTTTTGTTTAATCCTTATGTGATTTATCCTGAGGCACAGGTTGCGAAAGAAGCATGTGATCAAGCGTTAGTGAAACACCCTGATCGTTTGAAAGCTTATCATAGCATGACACTGATTCCGATTGAGGGGTCGCTTTGTATTTATGATCCTAAACTTCATATGTTTGCGGTGTTAAATTTAAAAACAACACTTGATGAGCACCTTAAAAAAGAGCGTATGAAAGGTTATTTTCTTGCTTTACTAGAAGATCAACTGCCTGAATTAGCATCTCCTAATTGGAATTTGAGCTGGATTCACTCAAGTTTTTTTTCTTTTTTAGGGACACAATGGAAAATTCACGTTTATCCAAGTAGTGCCTATATTGAAGCACGTATTAAACGTGTTTTTCTCATTTTTTGTATGATAATGATTGGTTTTTTAAGTTTACTTACATGGTGGCTTTTAAGGCGTCGGGAATCGTCATCTGTATTAGATCCTGATTATGTAGCACATTTAAAACAATTGGCTCTGTTTGATGGTGTCACTAATTTACCTAATCGTAGATATTGTCTGGATCAGTTAAATATTGTTTTGAAACGTGCGATGCGTCGTCGTGGTCATTTTTCAGTTTGTTTTATGGATTGTGATGGTTTTAAAAACATCAATGATGATTATGGTCATCCTGTTGGTGATCAAGTATTAAGACATATTGCAGATGAAGTATTAAAAGTGATTCGAGATAATGATTTCTTTGCCCGTTTTTCAGGGGATGAATTTTGTTTGATTTTAGAAGATACAGTGTCTGAAGCGGCGCTTATGGTGATATTAAAAAAAATTTTGAAAGTTATTTCGGCACCTATTTTTGTTGGAGAAAATGTTATTTCTGTGACGATGAGTATAGGGGTTGCTGTATACCCAAATGCTGGAAATACAGCTGATATATTGCTTAAGCATGCAGATGAAGCTATGTATGCTGCAAAACGTCAGAAAAATACCTATTCTATTTATCAGGCTTAATTTCATCAAGTTTTGCTTCAATACGTGCTTGTAAAAACTTATCTTTTAAGGAGAGATTTTTTGCGAGCTTAAAAAGCCTACGTGCCTCTTTTGGATTACCTTGAAGTAAGTGACATTCAGCAAAGGTAAAGTAAGCATAAGCTTTGTCATGATTGTCAGATGCAGCGCGTGCAAGGGCGTAACAAACGGGCAAGTCGCGTGGGAGGGCACGGTGCGCTTGTAGTAAGATATGAGATGCGTCAGCAGGCTTATTTGCTGCAGAATAGGTTGTTGCAAGTGCCATGGTAAGGGCATAGTTTTCGGGATAATTTTTGAGAAGGGCTTGAAGGCGCGTGATAGCATCTTCTGTGTTCCCAAGTTTTGTTTCAGCATCAGCAATCGCAATACCATAAAAAAGGTTATCGCTACTTTCGGCAGCCAGTGTTTGAAGAATATCGAGCGCTTGTTGGGGGTGATTGGTACGAAGTAGGGTTAATGCGCGCCCGTAAAGACAAGGATTATCGTTTGTTTCGAGTGTTCCACAGCGACCGTTATAATAATCGAGTAATTTTTTGTGTTGTTTTGAAGTTAAATTGCGAATACGCTCTTTTGCGAGTTGATAATTTAGACTATCTGGGATTGTTTCGGTTGGATGATGAGGCACGCGGTGTTCTGCTTCAGCAATGCGGTCATCATCTAGGGGGTGGGTACGCAAAATAGTAGGGACATTGGCTGAATAATAACGCGCGTTTTCTCGCATGCGTTTAAAAAATTGAATCATGCCATGGGGGTTGAAACCCGCGCGTTTTAGCATGTCCATACCGATACGATCGGCCTCTTTCTCGTTTGAGCGAATAAAATTAATACTATCTTGGGCAAAGCCACCGAGTGTTGCCATCATAGCACCTTGCCCTAAGGCAGGATTGATAGCACCTAATGCAATACCGGCTAACAATGACGCAAGCATGGGTACTTTCATACGCTTTTGGTGTTCAAGCATGTGGTATAAGTGATGTTGTCTAACATGTGCAATCTCATGTGCCATGACAGCGGCAAGTTCGCTTTCGTGTTCACTGATTAAAAAGAGTGTGCTGTGAATACCAATGTGGCCGCCTGGTCCTGCAAATGCGTTAATTTCATCAGATTTGACGATAAAAAAAGTAGGTGGGGGAGACACATCCGTTTGGGCGCTGAGTTGTTGTCCTAGCCGGCTAATATATTGATTGGCTAGGGGATCTCGAAGGACACTATCAGAATGATTAATTTGCTCAACAAATTCTTTTTCGAGTTCGTCGAGTTCATTGTTTGAATAAGGAGAAAAAGCAATACTTTGATTGATCGATAGGAAAAAACAAAAAATAATGCAAGAAACACGTTTCAATTGGTGCCTGAATTGCTTTTGATCTTGCGTCCATTGCGTCATGAGGCTACTCAAAAATTGAATAATTTGTTATCATACACACACTTTTTCGACAGTGACTGAATTATGCACGAACCATTCATGCAAGCAGCTCTAAAACAAGCGTGGCGTAAACGCGGTGTTACAGCACCCAACCCTGCTGTTGGCGCGGTTGCTGTTCATGATGGAAAGATTATAGCACAAGCCTCACATCCTGGAATGGGGCAGCCTCATGCCGAGCAGTTGATATTTGATGTTTTACCGGATGATTGCTCGAATATTATTTTGTATGTGACGCTTGAGCCTTGTAACCATTGGGGGCGAACCCCACCTTGTGTTGATGGTTTGATTGCAAGGCGTTTTAAGCAGGTGGTTTATGCTTATCGTGATCCTAATCCTTTAGTTGTTGAAAATAATACCCCAGCCTTACTGGCCGAACAGGGGATTGATGTTGTGCACTATCCTTTACCAGAAATTGATGCGTTTTATGCAAGTTATGCGTTTTGGGTGCAAACAGGAAGGCCATGGGTAACGGTTAAAATGGCACAAAGTTTTGATGGAAAAATTGCAGGAAAAAAAGGTGCGCCGGTTCAATTATCAAATGCAGCATGTGGTGCATCAACACACAAAGCGCGCTTGCACACAGATATTATTTTGACAACAGTCAAAACGATTCAGCGAGATAACCCTGCTTTAAATGCACGTATTGGTGATGCGGTTATCAGTAAGCCTGTAGCGATTTTAGACCGTCAAAAACGCCTAGACCCGGAGGCCAAGATTCATGAAACAGCTAAAAAGCTGCATATTTATCATGGCAAGCCTGATAAAGAGGAGGCTTTGCTTGATTTAGGTGTTGTTTTGGATGATTTAGGGCGTTTGGGGTACCACGACGTTTGGGTTGAGGCAGGTGGTCAGTTATTTAGTGCACTACATCGTGAAAAGTTAGTACAACGGACTATTTTATATTTGGTACCGGATAGTTTAGGTCTTGATGCGACACCGCTATACCATGGTGATGCTTTATTATCAGGTGCTAAGCAGATTGCTTGGGAAAACATGGATGATAACCTTAAAGTGACGATGGATTGGTAAGTTTAGCTCCTAAAGTTTGTCATTCCCGCGTAGGCGGGAATGACAGGGTAGAAACACAGAGGAAATATTATGTTCACAGGTTTAATAGAGTCATGTGGCACACTCATCAGTCAAATACCTAATGCATCAGGTATGCGCTTGGTGTTTCAGGCTGATTTTGATGATCTTGTTGTGGGTGAAAGTATTGCTGTTAACGGTGTTTGCTTGACCTTGCTTCCAAGTAAAGCAGGTCATCTTGCATTTGATGTGTCTCCTGAAACGCAAGCATTGACTAATTTAGGTTTGCTTGCTGTCGGAGATAAAGTACATTTTGAGCGGTCTTTACGTGCTTCGGATAGGCTTGGCGGGCATTATGTGAATGGCCATGTCGACACAACTGCTGAGGTTTTGCGTATTTTAAAACAAGGGGATTGTGTTGAAATGGTGATTGCGGGTTTCGAACCGCATCATATTCGTTATTTGTGTCTTAAAGGTAGTGTTACGTTAGATGGTGTGAGCCTGACGATTAATGCGGTTGATGATCAGAGCATTACAGTCATGTTAATCCCACATACCTTGTCCAAAACCACGCTTTCAAGCTGGACAGTAGGGCAACGTATCAATGTTGAATTTGATTATATTGCGCGCGTGTTGGTTCATCAATTGGGTTCTTTATCAGATTCGATTATACTACCGCTCTTTGAACGCCCTCGTGAGGGCAAAGAGGTTTCTGTATGACAGACTTTTTTTCTTCAGTTGAGGACGTACTTACCGTGCTTCGCGCGGGTAAGATGGTCATTTTAATGGATGATGAATCGCGTGAAAATGAAGGTGATTTAATCGTTTCAGCCGAGCATGCAACCCCTGAAGTCATTAATTTTATGACGCTTTTTGGAAGGGGCTTAATTTGTTTGCCGATGGCAGGTCATATGATTGATAAGCTGGATTTGCCGATGATGACACGTCGTAATCGCTCACCTTATGGCACGGGGTTTACCGTTTCTATTGAAGCGGCTACAGGCGTTTCAACGGGCATTTCAGCCAGTGACAGAGCACGGACGATTGAAGTTGCCATTGCGGATGAATCAAAGCCTGAGTCGATTATTTCACCTGGACATATGTTTCCACTTCGTGCAAAAGAAGGGGGGGTGTTTGAGCGACAAGGCCAAACAGAAGGTAGTGTTGATTTGATGCAACTTGCAGGGCTTAAGCCTGCAGCCGTGATATGTGAAGTGATTAACGAAGATGGCACCATGAGCCGTTTTGAGGATTTACTCGCTTTTTCGAAAGAGCATGATATTCCATTAGTAAGAGTTCGTGACGTTATGGATTATCGGATTCAGCATGAAACCTTGGTCGAGGTTGTTGCAACAAGTCGGCTTCCATTGCGGACACATGGTGACTTTACCATGACACTTTTTCAGAATCAGTTGGATAGCGCTGAGCACTTTATTTTAATGAAAGCACCACTTGATGTGAATGCGAGTCCTTTAGTTCGGATTCATTCTGAGTGTATGACAGGCGATTTATTCCGTTCGACAAAATGTGATTGTGGTGGGCAGCTAGAAGCGTCACTTGCAAGAATAGCAAAAGAAGGTGGTGTACTGGTTTATTTGCGTCAAGAAGGGCGTGGTATTGGGCTTACGAATAAATTAAAAGCATACGCACTTCAAGATGAAGGGCTCGATACTGTTGAAGCCAATGTGCATTTGGGGTTGCCGGTAGATAGTCGTGATTATGCGGTAGCATTTCAGTTATTACGTCATTTAGGGTTGAAGCGGGTGCGTTTACTCACCAATAATCCGACTAAAGTTGAAGCGCTTGAACGTTATGGTATGGAAGTGACTGAAAGGTTGTCGTTGCAGGTTTCAGAAACACCTGAAAATAGTGCGTATTTAAAAACAAAGCGTGAAAAGATGGGGCATTTTTTAGAGTTGGATATTGAAGCATGAAATATATTAAAGCAAACGTTGAACAAGCAACAGCTTTTCCCATCGCAATTGTGGTGAGCTTATTTAACCGTAAGGTGACGCAAGCACTTCAAGATGGCGCGCTAGAAGCATTAAAAGAGGCGGGCTTCACGCCTGAACATATTACCCTGGTTGAAGTGCCAGGTGCAGTTGAGATTCCTTTGGTTGCAAAAGAGCTCGCTAAAAAAAATAAGTTTAGCGCCATTGTGACACTGGGTGCTGTGATTAGGGGCGAGACTACACATTATGATTATGTGTGTGAGCAGGTGAGTCGTGGGTGTCAAGATGTCATGCTTGCGTTTGATGTGCCGGTTGTTTTTGGGGTATTAACCACAGAAAATGAGGCGCAAGCGTGGGATAGACTCGGCGGCGCACATGGACACAAAGGTCGTGATGCGGTTGATTGTGCATTAAGTATGGTTCAAGTATTAGAAGCAATAGGGCGTTTGCCATGACAAAATTTTTATTTATTACAGGTGGTGTTGTCTCTTCACTTGGGAAAGGGATTGCAGCTGCTTCACTGGCAGCAATTCTTGAGGCGCGTGGGCTTCGTGTGACTTTGATTAAACTCGATCCTTATATCAATGTTGATCCGGGTACCATGAGCCCATTTCAACATGGAGAAGTGTTTGTTACACAGGATGGGGCAGAGACAGATTTAGATTTAGGTCATTATGAACGGTTTGTTCGAACAACCATGACAAAACGTAATAATTTTACGGCCGGAAAAATTTATGAAAATGTGATTAAAAAAGAGCGTCGTGGCGATTATCTTGGGGGAACGGTACAAGTTATCCCACATATTACCAACGAAATTAAACGTTCCATTTATCTAGGTGCTGAAGGCTTTGATGTTGCTATGATTGAAGTCGGTGGAACGGTAGGAGATATCGAATCGTTACCGTTTTTAGAAGCCATTCGACAAATGCGTATAGAACTCGGCTCTGAGCGTGCATTATGTATCCATTTAACGTTAGTACCTTATATCGCAACAGCAGGTGAAACGAAAACAAAACCAACACAGCACTCAGTTAAAGAGTTACGCTCTATTGGGATTCAACCTGATGTTTTAATTTGTCGTTCTGGAGAACCTCTTTCCAAACAAGACCGTTTAAAAATTGCTTTGTTTACTAATGTTGAAGAAGAAGGGGTTATTTCGCTAGAAGATGCAAAAAGCATTTATCAAATTCCAATGATTTTGCATGAGCAGGGTTTAGACGAATTATTAGTTAAGAAACTCGGATTAGGTGAGCTTAAACCTGCTGATTTGCATGAATGGGAAGCGGTGGTTGAAGCTCAAGCTGCGCCAGATATGACGGTTAAAATTGGCATGGTAGGTAAATATACTGATTTAAGTGATGCCTATAAATCATTGAATGAAGCATTGTTACATGCTGGTATTCATACAAGAACACGTGTTGAAATTATATCGATTGATGCAGAAAAGATTGAAAAAAATGGACCGTCTGTATTAGATTCAGTTGACGCCATTTTAATTCCGGGTGGTTTTGGTGAGCGAGGCGTTGAAGGTAAAATAACCGCGGCTCAATATGCACGTGAAAAGAAACGGCCCTTTTTGGGGATTTGTTTGGGAATGCAAGTGGCGGTGATTGAATTTTCACGCAGCATGCTAGGATTGAAGGATGCAAATTCATCTGAATTTAATCAAGATACATCCGACTCGGTGGTGGGTTTAATTACAGAGTGGCGAGATGAAGCAGGTCAAATTAATGTGCGAGATGAGAGCAGTGATTTAGGTGGCACCATGCGATTGGGTGCACAGAAAGCACTTTTAGCAGATAACTCGCTTGCCAGTAAAGTGTATGGTGATACACACGTATTTGAGCGACACCGACATCGTTATGAGGTTAATAATCATTATGTAGAGGCACTCACACAGCATGGTTTAGTGGTGGGAGCGCATTCAGAAGATGGTGAGTTGGTTGAAATGGTTGAGTTACCGGACCATCCTTGGTTCTTAGGCTGCCAATTTCATCCTGAGTTTACATCAACGCCACGAGACAGTCATCCCTTGTTTAAGTCCTTTATTTTAGCGGCTCGAACGGCACACGAAGAAAAGGAGTAAGGCATGAATTTATGTGGGTTTGAGGTGGGGCTTCAGGCGCCTTTGTTTTTGATTGCAGGCCCATGTGTAATTGAAAGTGAGGGGTTAGCACTTGAAACAGCCGGTTACTTAAAAGCATTATGTGATGAGCTGGGTATTTCTTTTATTTATAAATCATCATTTGATAAAGCCAATCGTTCATCCGGTACGAGTTATCGTGGTCCGGGGCTTGAAAAAGGGCTCGCTATTCTTGAAAAAGTAAAATCAGATGTGGGGGTGCCGGTATTAACAGACGTGCACGAAGATACACCCCTTGATGAAGTGGCCAGTGTGGTTGATGTATTGCAAACGCCCGCTTTTTTATGCCGCCAAACCAATTTCATTCAAAATGTTGCTAAAACCAATAAACCGGTAAACATCAAAAAAGGCCAATTTTTATCTCCTCATGAGATGAAGCATGTGGTTGCAAAAGCAAAAGCCGTTGGAAATGATGCCATTATGGTCTGTGAGCGTGGTGCGAGCTTTGGATATAATAATTTAGTATCTGATATGCGTTCGCTTCATATTATGCGTGATACAGGTAGCCCTGTTGTGTTTGATGCAACACATTCGGTGCAATTGCCAGGTGCCCAAAATGGTGTGTCGGGCGGGCAGCGTGAGTTTGTTCCGGTGTTAGCACGCGCAGCTGTTGCGGCAGGTATTTCAGGTCTTTTCATGGAAACACATCCTAATCCAGATAAAGCATTGAGTGATGGCCCAAACAGTTGGCCTTTAGATAAAATGCGCATTTTACTCGAGCAATTAATGGCTCTGGATGCTGTGTTTAAGCAAACGGGTGAGTTGTAATAAATCCTACTTCCGATATTTCGCTACGTACCCCGCCATAGGTCTGAGGGATGGTCACTTTTTTTAGATGCTGTTATTTTTAATGTTGCTTTTAATTGGCAACCTTTATTTTGCCGTCGCTACGCTCGCAACTGTATAGGTCACGTAAAGTCGTTGACAGGACTTTGGAAAATAATAAGGTGGCTCACCATTAATTCCTTGGTGAGGCCTCATTTGATTATAATACGAGCTGTATTAAAGAAATAATTCATCTTTAAAATGAGAGGCATTCCCCCGATAGCCATATTCAGTCTTTCATTGTCATATGACCAAAGCCAGCGTGTCGCAAAACCGTGTACCTGTTCAGTGACTGCATAATTGCTAGTTTAGCCACATATTAACGGTCCGAACGACTGTAACGTTCAATCTGCAGAGATTTCATTGGGGGTTCCCCGCTTGCACAAAAAGGAAGTACCCGCTTATATATTATCTTCCAAAGCGCGAACCGCACACGTAAAATTGCTCTTGTGTATTAGTCGTACGCCATGGGTGATGCGAGCGGAGTCAAAGCTCGCGCACCGTGTCCCAGTCCGGGATTCGTAGAGTCACATTGATTGCTATGTTGTTTGGGAGTGATGCGCCGCAGGGTTGGAGCCATGCTGTGTGACCGGGACATAGGTAACATAAATGACCGGAGACATCGGTAACACTTAAGATATCATATTTTAGATACCTTGAGTGTTTTTTCGTTAAATAGAGCGATAGGCATAAATGAATAATGTAATAACCAATCATCCTCA
>JAHZKF010000050.1 GCA_022600575.1 Gammaproteobacteria bacterium
AAAAGGGCATTCTTCCATGAGGTGAGTATGTAATAAGTCAATCGTCGTCATCATGTTCTCCACCAAAAGGGTTAAAGAACATTAGATCCTTACTCGTGCTTTATTGCAATTATTTTTATCATATTTGTGGGGATTCATCAGTACGCGGGCATGACAGGTTTTTTGTCATGTACAGAGACGGTCATAAAAAGCATATAGGCAACCTTAAAAATTTGTGTTAGCATACTCTTATCCAAACAGATTTATTGAAAACGTGCGAGTTTCTTAAGCCGCATATAAATAGATTAAAACAAAGCCATCGCCTCTAGTGCACGGCTTTCCGTAACATAAATTCTGGATCCCATTGCATTTAAATCAACTAATTATTAATCAACAACCCCGAAGCGAGACCTATGAACCTGAGTGAATTAAAGCGATTACCTATTGCTGAACTGGTAAACATCGCCCAAGAAGCAAAAATCGACAATACCTCCCGGATGCGCAAACAAGACATCATTTTTTCCATTTTAAAATCTCATGCGGCCAAAGGCGCTGACATTTACGGAAACGGCGTGGTTGAAATCTTACCTGAAGGGGGCTTTGGCTTCTTGCGCTCACCTGATGGCTCATACTTAGCAGGACCCGACGATATTTACGTCTCACCAAGCCAAATCAGACGCTTTGGCCTGCGCACGGGCGATACCATTTCAGGTAAAATTCGCCCCCCAAAAGACAATGAGCGTTATTTTGCATTGCTTAAAGTCGATAAAATTAACTACGACACCCCCGAAAATGCAAAACGTAAAATTCTTTTTGAAAACCTAACGCCACTTTTTGCTTCTGAACGACTTGTTATGGAGCAAGGTAATGGTAGTACTGAGGACTTAACCTCTCGCGTGATTGATCTTGCAGCGCCATTTGGACTAGGTCAACGTGGACTCATTGTAGCACCGCCAAAAGCCGGTAAAACCATTATGCTACAAAACATCGCGCACTCAATTGCAAAAAATTACCCTGATTGCCATTTGATTGTTTTACTCATCGATGAGCGACCTGAAGAGGTGACCGAAATGAAACGCTCTGTTAAGGGCGAAGTGGTTGCAAGTACTTTTGATGAACCTGCTACACGCCACGTACAAGTCGCTGAAATGGTCATTGAAAAAGCCAAACGCTTAGTCGAGCACAAAAAAGATGTTGTCATTTTGCTCGACTCGCTAACACGTCTGGCACGAGCCTATAACACGGTTGTTCCTTCTTCAGGAAAAGTACTCACCGGTGGTGTTGATGCCAACGCATTACAACGTCCAAAACGCCTATATGGGGCAGCACGTAATATTGAAGAAGGTGGCAGTCTCACTATTCTTGCAACAGCCATGGTTGAAACAGGTTCTAAAATGGATGAAGTTATCTATGAAGAGTTCAAAGGAACCGGTAACATGGAAATCCACTTAAGCCGAACCATTTCTGAACGTCGGACTTTCCCTGCGATTAACATCAATCGCTCAGGCACACGTCGTGAAGATTTACTACTGTCACCTGAAGAACTACAACGCGCGTGGATTTTACGTAAAATCTTGCAACCAATGGACGAATCAGACGCTATCGAATTTTTACTCGAGCGCATGAAGAGCCATAAAACAAATGCTGAATTTTTTGGTGCCATGAAGCGCCAAGAGAAATAAAAATACTAGGAATAAACCAATGAAGTATGAGGACTTACGTGATTTTATTACTCATCTAGAATCACGTAAGCTACTCACCCGCATTGATTACCCTGTTTCACCCTATCTTGAAATGACGGCTATCAGTGACAAAGTATTACGAAACGATGGGCCCGCGCTGCTTTTTACCCATCCTAAAAACCATCAAATCCCCGTACTCACCAATCTATTTGGAACTGTTGAGCGTGTCGCACTGGCAATGGGTCAAGAAGACATCAGTGCCCTTCGTGAGATAGGACAGCTACTTGCCGCATTAAAAGAACCTGAGCCACCTAAAAATTTTAAAGACGCTTTTCAACAAATTCCACTTTTAAAACACGCTCTTCATATGGCGCCTAAAACCACTGAACGCGCTGTATGCCAAACACATGTTTTAGAAAAAGATGACGTTGATTTAACCAAGCTTCCCATTCAAACCTGCTGGCCTGACGATGTAGCACCACTGATTACCTGGGGCCTTGTCACCACAAAGGGACCACATCAAGCACGTGAAAACATTGGTATTTATCGACAACAAGTCCTCAACAAAAATCAACTGATTATGCGTTGGCTTGCCCATCGCGGTGGTGCACTAGACTATTTAGCTTTTCAAAAAGAATACCCTGGTGAACGCTTTCCGATTGCTGTTACCCTTGGTACTGATCCCGCGACTTTGCTCGCAGCCGTAACACCTGTGCCCGATAGTTTATCTGAGTACGCTTTTGCTGGACTCCTGCGCGGCAAACGCACCCACTTAACCCGCTGCATTGGCCATGATTTGCATGTTCCTGCTAACGCCGAATTTGTACTCGAAGGCTACCTCGAACCAGGACATGAGGCGCCTGAAGGCCCCTTTGGCGATCACACCGGCTATTATAACGAAGTCGAAACATTCCCAGTGTTTACTGTTGAACGTATCACGCATCGCCCAGACCCCATTTATCACAGTACCTATACCGGTCGCCCGCCCGACGAACCCGCTATTTTAGGACTTGCTTTAAATGAGGTTTTTATTCCCCTTTTGCAAAAACAATTTCCTGAAATCATTGATTTTTACCTACCGCCTGAAGGCTGTTCTTATCGTTTAGCCGTTGTCACCATCAAAAAGCAATATCCAGGACACGCAAAACGCGTCATGATGGCTGTTTGGTCTTTCTTAAAACAATTTATGTATACCAAGTTTGTGATTGTTTGTGATGACGATATTGATGCGCGCAACTGGCAAGATGTTATTTGGGCCATGACCACGCGTATGGACCCTGTACGCGATACGGTCATGATAGACAACACCCCTATGGACTACCTTGATTTTGCCTCTCCTACATCAGGCCTCGGCTCAAAAATAGGAATGGATGCAACCAATAAGTGGATCGGTGAAACAACTCGCCCATGGGGAAAACCCATGGAAATGGATGCGGATATTTTAACTAAAATAAATAATTACTGGCCTGAACTAGGACTCGATACATGTCTAAAGCAATAACCCCTGCTGACGTAACCCACGTCACCCCACTCACCAATCGCTTGCTGCGTGTAACACTCACACCTGAACAATATATCGATTATGATGCCGGCCAATATTTAGAAATTATATCACCTGATCAAAATGAAACACTGTACTATTCAATTGCTAACGCCCCAATAGGGTCAAAAACATATGAATTGCATATTCGCCATCATCCGAATCATCTTGAGCAACAGCACGTACTGGACACCATTACAAAACAGGGCCGTGTCATTCTAAATTTGCCTTTTGGTCATTGTACTCTACACGCACTCGACTCAAACCGTCCTATTTTATTCATTGCGGCAGGGACAGGCTTCGCCCCCATTAAAGCGCTGATTGAGCAATTACTAACAAACGGCGGCACACAACCATTTATGCTATTCTGGAGCGCACGCACACAAGAAGAACTCTATTTGGATGAGAAAGTATTAGCTTGGGAAAAACATATTCCACACTTTAGCTACACGCCTTATATCACAAACCAAAATCAAACTTCTTTGATTGACTGCATCATTAAGCAGCATCAAACAAACCTTAGTCATTACCAAGTGGTCTTAGCAGGCCCCTTTGATTTTGTTTACGCACTTCGTGATACACTCATTAAAAAGGGTGTACCCAATCATCAATTATTTTCTGACGCTTTTGATTTAGAAGAATCTTAAGGAGAAAAGCCATGAACACTTTTTATCAGCTCCTTGCCTTAATTGGCGCAAGTCTTATTGCTTGGTTTATCTACCGTGCTATTAAAGGCAGTCCAGAACAATTTAGTCGTGAAAACTTAAAAAAAAGCTTTTCTAGTATGGGCATACTTGCACTCATCCTCATTGTATTTGTTGGGTTTTTAGTCCTTGTTGCACGACAATAACACTTTACATACTCATTAATGCAAAGGAAGGCCGTATGTTTAATCCGTTCAAATCATTTGTTGGAAAAAAAACAAAAAACCACTGGGACTTTTCATTTCTGAGCTCAGAAGCTTTTATTGATTTTTTAGATCTAATTCCTGAAGCAGCTATCCTAAGCACCGAATCAGGCGACATTATATTAACAAACAAAGCAGCGCAAACACTCTTTGAATATTCAAAAACTGAATTCCTTCAAATAGGTATTGAAGACTTAGTGCCCAAACAAATTAGAGCAATACACCCAAAGCTTCGGGCTAGTTTCTTGAACAATCCTGAGCCAAGGTTTCTGGATAGTCGTAAACTAGAATTATCTGCCTGCAAAAAAAATGGTTCTGAATTTCCAATGGAATCAGCCCTATTCGCGGTTCAAACCAATCAAGGCCCTATTGCTGTTAATCTACTCAGAGATATTTCAGGCCAAAAAAATGATGTGAAAAAAATTACAGAATATGCTTTTTTTGATACGTTAACAAACCTCCCTAACCGCCGTTATTTTGATGACAATCTACACCGAGCTGCCTCAAAAGCACGACGTGACCATAAAGCACTTGGACTTTTATACATTGACCTTGATGGATTTAAGCCAATCAATGACAACCATGGACATGATATAGGCGACCTTGTCTTACATGAAGTCAGCGATCGCTTAATCAAACTCATACGAGCTGAAGATTTATTAGCACGAGTAGGCGGGGATGAGTTCATTCTTACTGTTTTTCCTGTGTCCAACCCTCAATTTTTAGACACAATGGCCAACCGCATATTACAAGCTCTAAACGAACCAATCGTACTTGATAGCAACTCATTTCAACTGTCTGCAAGCATTGGTATTAGCTTCAATCAGTCACACCCATTTGATGAGCAGAAGCTCGTTAAATTAGCAGATGAAGCAATGTATCAAGCCAAAAAACAAGGCGGCAATTGCTTTGTTTATGCAAAACCAGCAAATTGACCCACATAATATGTTGATGTTATTTCCAATATGATGTATTATATGCCAACTAATCATATTGGAAGCATTTAATGACCAAGCTAAACTCAAAAGAAATCTCATACTTAGAAGAAGCAATTGGGAACGTATTACAGCCAACCTTAGTTTCATTGAGTCATTTAAGCTCAACAGGGAAGAAAATACAACAGATTCAAGCAGAAATAAAGAAACTCAACGAACAGCTCCCTGCAGACCTCGCTGAAGAAGAATCAGGGCATTCTTCACGCGCCTCATTACACAGAAGACCACCACGCTCACGCCGTCTTTTCACAAGTAGTGCTGCGACAATGTCTAGTCCCTTGCCAGACAGAACACTCTCTCCAGAATACATTTCAATACACGAAAAAATTCAGCTCTTACAAATCAAGATAACAGCCTTAACTCAAAACATGGGGCAATGGAATACAAACGTGTTCGACAGCGCTCTATCAAACGCTTTCGCGAACCAACCCACTCAGCGCTTTGGTTTCAACTTATCTCATCATGAACGCATCAATGCTGCAAAGACAACCGCACTCAATCACATTGAAGGGCGAGTTGATCCTCTTTTCTTGTTTGATAAAAGAGTTGAAGCATCACTAAAGTACTTTCTTTATAGCGAAAAACAAGATATTAAACAATTTGAACAAGAGTATAAGCAGCATGTCAACGAGCTTGCTCGCGGTTTTAGACAATATGGTCAATCTACAATAGTAGATTATGTCCTAGCACTTGGTAAAGCACTGTTAGGTGCTTTGCTGTCAATCTTAACAGCACCAATTTTAGCGCTCTCTTCTGAATATCGTAGAACCATGAAAAACACTTTCTTTGCCGGCCCAGAAACAGATAAAAGCCGAGAAGTACAAGCAAAACTGGGTGGCAAGTTTGCAGATGAGTTATTACCCAAGGCACGAGAAGAAAGTATTAATTTATCAATGGCAAGCTTCTAAACAACATCAATACGCTATGCAAACCTAAGAAAAGTGCCTACTCAGCTCTTTTCTTAGGTATCAAGGCCATCACAACATCAGGTCTATCTGTAATAACCCCTTCAACTTGCATCATTATTAATTGCTTGGTCAAAAACACATCTACATCCATTCCTGTTCGCTCAGCATCAGACCAAGTTGCAACCTTTAATCCTAGCTGATGCGCTTTTTCAAGTTGCACCTCTGTTATTTCAATGTCTTCAGCATCCCACCATGTTCCACCTAAAGCTTTGATCATTTCAGGAATAGAATCATGATAATTTTTTAATAAATAACCAGCAGTCCACTGTCCTGCGATAGCAGAGTCAGCATGTCGCAATGTTTTTTCATGCTCTACATCCGTCAAATAAGCTGTTTCTACTTGTGGGTTAAGTTGCTGTAATAGCAATAAACAACGCCAATCATAAGCTTGTACTTTTGTTCTATCCGCTATATTTTCTTCTCTAATGATTTGATCAAGCGCTAATACCATTGCTTCAGGTGAAGCGCTCAAATGAGGTTGCGTTGGATTGGTTTTAATTT
Organism: Gammaproteobacteria bacterium; assembly: GCA_022600575.1. Taxonomy (GTDB): domain Bacteria; phylum Pseudomonadota; class Gammaproteobacteria; order Legionellales; family Legionellaceae; genus JAALKW01. Next base: position 6,573 of record JAHZKF010000050.1, read on the forward strand.
CAATTTGAAATCCCACCGGATACTGTGCTGATTTTTTTACATCTCGAATCACTGCTTGAAGCGTTGGAATGAAGGTGTTTTCTACTGAAGTTTGTAATGGATATATCGCAGCATAATGTGTCCAAGGTTTGATGCGACCTACATCATAGGTTTGTAATTGTTCGAGTGTGAGCTCTTTAACAATCATATCTGTATCTTCAACCCAGTTCTTTCTTACATCTCGTGTTACATCTGGATTCAAGGTTAAACCATGATGTGCTATCAACACGCCATCTTTGGTCATCACAATATCCACATCCACATAATCTACATGATGCTTCAAGGCGGTTTGAAAACCTGGTAATGTATTTTCAGGTGCAAGCCCCCGTGCACCACGATGCCCATAAACAGTTAAACTTTCAGCAGAAAAGCAAGTCAGTAATAAACTACAAAATACCAGCTTTCGAAATAATTTTACTAAACAAATCGACATGTTATGCTCCGAGTGCATAAAAAAATTATTGAGACAACAATATGTTAAATACCCTCATTCAACGCCTCATACCTTGTCTGTTATCCGTTTGCCTATTGAGCCCTATTACCTACGCCACCCCTCTCAATGAGCAAATTGACAACCTCATTGAACAGACACTACCTCATGCAACCATTGGTATTTTCATTAAAGATGCAAAAACCAATCAGATTATTTATCGTAAAAATGCTAACAAATTATTATTCCCAGCAAGCAGTATTAAATTACTAACAGCCGCTGCTGCACTGTATCAGTGGCATCCTGAGATTCATTTTAACACTATTTTATCACAAAAAGATCAAACGATTTATCTTACTTTCAATGGTTCGCCTTCATTAACCGCTGATGACCTTAAAACACTCTTAATCAACTTGAAAAAAAATAATATTAACCTCATCAAAGGCGATATCATTCTAGAGACTTCGCGCTTTAAGCCCCCTTATTATCCAGATGGTGTTTCATATGATGATTTAGGCTGGTATTACAATGCCCCTGATACAGCAGTAATACTCAATGAAAACATGGAAGCTTATGATTTCATCAGTGCAAAAAATCTAGATGAGCCTATCCAAATCAAATCCCACAACACACAAGAAGCATTAACACTCATCAACCATGTCACAACCGTTGATAAGAGCAAAGCAAAAAATCACTGCAGTCTAAACATTGAAATGAAACCCAATAACACACTACGGCTCTTTGGTTGCTTGGCTCAAAGTGCCGAACCTAAAACCATGAAACTTGCCATACCCGATCCCATTTTGTCTGCAAAAAAAATCATCCAACAGATACTGGATGACAATCAAATCATACTCAAAGGAAAAATATTAGATGGCCATACCCCTATCGATGCTAAATTACTTGCAAGCATCCCATCTAATAATTTAACTCAACTTGTCACAGAAATGCTTCAAAACTCAAATAACCTTTATGCCAATAGTCTAACCAAACAATTGGGGTATGCACTAACCGAAGAGGGCACTTATAAACAAGGAGCTTTCGCTATCAAAAAAATATTAGCTGAAAATACAACGCTTGATATGAACCAACTTGAATTAGCCGATGGTATGGGAACACGTTATAACTTAGTCACACCAGAACAACTCGTTATATTGCTAACCGATATTTATCATGATAAAAAACACCGTCAGATCTTTTTAAATGCCTTACCCAAAGCAGCTGTTTCAGGAACGCTTGAGGACCGCCTAAAGAAGACACCGCTCGAAAAAAAGGTACTCGCAAAAACAGGGAGTATGCATGATGTTTCATCTCTATCCGGTTACATCATAAGACCAGATGCGAACCCCATCATTTTTTCTATCATCATCAATGGCATTAACAAACCACTGAACATCGCAAAAACACTTGAAGACAAAATACTTTTGCTCATTCAAGATGAATATATCAATAAACACCAAGCCAGAATCATTAGCACCGCCTGATTACCAATCTATCTCATGTAAAAAACGATCATTTTGATAATGAAGTTGGGTTTAATAAAGTCCAAACTTATAATCCTGGATTCTCAAGACTTAACATGCCAGAGTTAAAATCATAGGCAAACAGTTCTGCATAACGTCCCCAATCAATCATGGTTCGTAATACTCTTTCAGCCTCTTTATCACTAAAATAATCTTCAAGTTTCGTTAAAAATCGTTCATCTGAAACACGATGCTTCGGTTTCTCATCTAAAACATAACGAATATGACGCGCAAGCGGAATGGTCGCAAGCAACTGCTCTGCAAACAAATGCTTACGCGCTTGCAAATCAGCCTCTGAAAACTGCTGTCCCAGTGGCGTCAAATGAATGTCTCCTGATGCAATTTGAGCAAATCCCAACACCTCAAGTGTCTCCAAAATAGGAAATAAATCATCAACTTGCATCATTATTTCATCTGCAAGTTCAGGCAAATCAATTTTGGCCTCAAAGGCTTTCATTGTTTCGATTAAACCTGAGAGCTCGGACGGTTCAACCTGTGGCAAGCGGTAACCCAGGCCAATTTGACGCTCACGTGTTGTATGTTTTGCTTTGCCATCCACACCTGTTGTCATCAGCATATAAATTCTATCAACAAAAGCACGACACTCAGGCCTTTCTAAATCACGTACAGACGGTAAACTATCCAATTGCAAGTCAGCACGTACAAACCCAGGGTCACTTCCCATAATAATAATTCTATCTGCAAGTGTAACGGCTTCTTCAATATTATGTGTCACTAACAACATTGCATTGGTATTGGTTTTTTTGTCACGCCAAAGCTCTAATAAATCTGACTTTAAATTCTCTGCAGTTAATACATCAAGAGCTGAAAAAGGCTCATCCATTAACAGCACATCTGGATTCACCACCAAGGCACGAGCAAATCCAACACGCTGGCACATGCCACCTGATAACTCACGCGGGTAAGCTGACTCAAATCCATCCAACCCAATAATATCAATTGCTTCAATTGCACGTTTTCGTCGAATTTCACGACTTATGCCCGCAGCTTCCAATCCAAGTTCTACGTTTTCAAGAACAGTTAACCATGGCATTAAAGCAAATGATTGGAACACCATAGCAATACCTGAAACAGGCCCACGAATCCAATCTCCTCGATAACGAACCCGTCCTTTCGTTGGTGAAATAAGGCCTGCCATAATACGAAGCAAGGTTGATTTCCCTGAGCCTGACTTACCTAAAAGCGCTACAATCTCGCCTTTTTTAAGCGAAAAACTAATATCTTCGAGTACTAATAATTCTTGTCCTGCTGATTTTCTATAAGCTTTACGAACATGATCGAGTGAAATAATAGTCTCTGACATATCAGCCTCTATTGAATTGAAAACGCGCCTCAGCAAGGCGATATAACGGGCGCCAGAGCACTTGATTAAAAATTAAAACATACACACACATCATCGCTGTACCTAACGCAATTTGTGGAAAATGACCTGCAAAAGTATTCGATTGAATATATTCACCAAGACCTGTGGCACGCAATGTTGTTCCACCCCAACTAACCCATTCAGCCACAATACTCGCATTCCATGCCCCACCTGCGGCTGTAATTGCACCTGTAATATAATAAGGGAAAATAGCCGGCAAAATAAGCTTGCGCCACCATTGCCAACCACTGACTCCAAAATTGGCAGCAACTAAATTGAGATCTCGCGGAATCATTGAGGCGCCGGCTATCACATTAAATAAAATATACCACTGCGTCCCCAGAATCATCAGGGGGGTAACCCAAATTTGAACGTTCAAATTAAAACGTACAATCGCAATCACAAACAAAGGATAAAACAAATTAGCAGGAAAGGCTGCTGCAAGCTGAATCAAGGGTTGTATCTTCTGAACCCAACGCGGACGCAACCCGACCCAAACTCCAATTGGAATCCAAAGCAGCGAACTTAACACAATTAAAACAATCACCCGCAGTGCGGTCGCCACGCCTAACAAAGCTACATGCCGTACATTATCAAGACTAATCGTTGGTGAGATAAATTCAAACAAGGTATACGCTGCCCAAAGAAATATACCCCACACCACGCTATTCCAAAGCCAATCTATTGCCATATGGGATTTAAGCGCTTCATCCCTTGATGCTGCAAATGATTTCTGATGCGAAAACCAAGAAAAATTAATCACCTTATCTTTCACCCAGGCAATGCCAAGACTCACATACTCAACTAAATGACTTTTACGCAACCAATCAAGAAACCATGATTCATAGGGCTCATCATCGGGCGCTGCATCTAATTTAAATTTCTCAGACCAGGCGATAAGCGGCCTAAATAGCATTTGATCATATAAAAATATCACGATGACCATCGTCAAAATCGCATAGCCAATGGCTTGTAGGTTCCCCCTTTCAATTGCAAGTGCAATATAAGACCCAACACCCGGCAAGCGAATATCTTGATGCGAAACCGAAATGGCCTCAGATAACACCACAAAAAACCAACTTGCAGACATTGACATCATCATGTTCCATAACAGTCCTGACAATGAGCAGGGGACCTCTATCTTCCAAAAACGTTGCCAAGCAGATAATTGGAACATTGAAGCCACTTCACGAAAATCAGGTGGAACCGTTTTGACCGATTGATAAAAACTTAAAGTAATATTCCAAACTTGCGCTGTAAAAATCACAAAAATAGAAGCACATTCAGGTCCAAGCAAACTACCCGGAAATAAATGAATAAATCCTGTCACGGTAATCGCTAAAAAACTCAATACAGGAACGGATTGCAATACATCAATCATCGGGATAATTACACGTTCTGCACGCCGATTTTTAGCGGCTAAAGTACCCACCACAAAGGTAAACAAAAGCGAAAAACCAAGCGCTATAAACATTCTAAGTACTGTTCTTAAGGCATAAAAAGGTAAAGCTGTTGGATCGAGTGATATGGGCAGAGGCTGACCCAGTGCATAAGGGGTTGCCATTTGTTGGCCTGCACGCCCTAAAAAAAACAAACCAAAAATCACGAGCACAAGCAATAGCAAATCCCAGCCATTAATAAATCGGCTAATCGGATCACGATTTGTGCTGTAAACGCGACGTTTGCCCACGCGACAACCCCTCTTGCTTAAAAAATAAAGTAACCGTCAGATTTTACCGCGCTTTCCATTTGGGATAAAGCAACGGCTACTTTACCATTGAAAAATCCTGTTTATTGGCTATAATTTCAGCAAACAGTGGATAAAAAAACTACGGGCTAATAATGATACAGGTAGTAGGAATGTCTGATACCAAATCACCAAAGACTAAATTGGACATAGGCACTAAACCGACAACTAAAGGTTTTGAGGGCTTAGGAGAACGTTTAAATGCAATGGGTATCGATAGGGAAAAAGCCATCGAAATGGATGATGATGAATTCGAAACATTCTTAAGAGAACAATATGATGCTCTTGACACAGCCGAGACACGAGAGGAAATACTGAAGGAGCTACAGAGAGCTGGACGCTCCGAAGACGAAATGACAGATGTACTTAATGAACTCTTACAAAGAAACGCTGATTTAATTAATTTAGGGAACGAACGGTATAATCTTAGACAGGAATATAAAGGTTACCTCATGATGCTTGATGCCAAAGACGAAATAGATGGTATAACAATGCACGGGGGAAAATTCAAGATTAACCCCAATGGACGATATGAGCAATTTAACAGAGCCCCCAAACAAGGCATCTCCTTAGAAAACATGCACGCCACCAAAGCAGAAGCCAAGCGCCAGGGCCTATCTCAGATTGAAATAGCCGATGGACAAAAATCAGAACCAACCAGTTTATTAGCTAAACTATGTCAATGGATTAAAACTGCCTTTTGCGGCAACCCCGCTAAACCAATACAACCTGACAACGCAAAAACACCTGCACAGAATGCACGCAACCTTGACCTAGCTCGAGCAGATCTTGCCCAGAAAAAACAAGGGCCGTCATTACAACCCAAAGACATTGAACAACAATATGACACTATAAAAACAGAAAGCAATCACAAGCAAACACCACAAACACCAACCCGACGCTAAGCTTCTCCCGGCAACACCTTGCTCATATAAACCATCTGGGTATAATCAAAAGTCCTTTTAAAAAAATAAAATGAATAGGACAAGCATGATTAAAGACACCCCTCTTCATACAACACACCTCGCTTCAGGCGCTAAAATGGTCGATTTTCACGGTTGGAACATGCCACTGCACTATGGATCGCAACTAAAAGAGCATGAGGCAGTTCGAACGGATGCAGGCATGTTTGATGTCTCTCACATGACGGTTGTTGATATTTTAGGAGCGGGTGGGCGTCAATTTTTACGCAAACTCTTAACCAACGATGTAGACCGCCTTCAACATGTTGGACGTGCACTTTATAGCTGTTTATGTAACGAGCATGGTGGTATTTTGGATGATTTAATTGTCTATCAACGTACGCCTGATAATTATCGTTTAGTTTTAAACTCTGCAACCCGCGCACATGTCCTTCCTTGGATTCAAGATAAAAGCACAGGCTTTGCAACTGGTCTTCAAGAGCGTCCAGAGCTCTCTATGCTTGCTGTACAAGGCCCTAACGCCTTTGCAAAAACATTAGAAGCACTTAGCCCTGCCGAAGCTGACGCCGTATCAACCCTCGCACCATTTGAATGTGTTGACGTTGGCGATTGGTTTTTTGCACGTACAGGCTACACAGGCGAGGATGGCTTAGAAATTATTCTACCTCAAGACAGTATTGAATCATTCTGGACCACGCTACAGGAACAAGGCGTGATGCCTTGTGGTCTTGCAGCTCGTGATACACTTCGCCTTGAAGCAGGACTCTTGCTCTATGGCCAAGATATGGATGAAACCACAACGCCTCTTAATTCAGGTCTTGCTTGGACCATTCAATGGGAGCCTCATGAACGCGACTTTATTGGCATGGGTGCCCTTATTTCACAGAAACAGCGCGGTATCAAACATAAATTAGTGGGCTTAACCCTTGAAGAACCAGGCATCATGAGACCAGGACAACCTGTATTCATAGATAACAAAGAGGTGGGCGTTATCACCAGTGGAACCTACTCTCCAACGCTCAAGCACTCGATCGCGATTGCACGTGTCATAATCGACGTTGAAGACCATGCCACTGTCGAGATTCGCGGCAAACACCTCTCAGTAACCGTAGGGAAACCACGTTTCCTAAAGCATTAGTAGAATAAATAGGAGCTCATCATGAAATTTACAGAAACCCATGAATGGATAAACACCGAAGAAACCCCCGTCACGATTGGCATCACCGAGCACGCACAAACTTTACTCGGTGATTTAGTCTTTATTGATCTTCCCGAAGAAGGACAAGCAGTTAAAGCAGGAGATGAACTCGGTGTCATTGAGTCAGTAAAAGCAGCCTCTGACCTTTATGCGCCTATTAGCGGCACAATTGTTGCAGTTAACCACCAGGTCAAAGAAAACCCTGCCCTCATTAATAACGATGCAGAAGGGGAAGGATGGATTCTTAAAATTGAAATCAATGACCCAGGTGAGTTTTCTAATTTACTAGATGAGCTGCAATATAAAAACATCGTTAATGAGGACCATTAATACATGCCTTATATCCCGCATACCCCCGAAGATACAAAGACCATGCTCGAGCGTATTCATGCCCCCAACATCGAGGCGTTATTTGATGAGATTGCACCGGCCTTAAGACAAAAACCATTCACAGGGCTACCTGATGGCCAAAATGAAATGGCTTTGCTTCAACATGCCAAAGCATTGGCTCAGCAAAACACACCCAATACCTGTTTCATCGGGGCTGGCAGCTATGAGCATCATACTCCTGCCGCGGTCTGGAACATTGCTTCGCGTGGCGAATTTTTAACGGCATATACACCCTACCAAGCCGAAGCGAGCCAAGGTACATTGCAGTTACTCTATGAGTTTCAAACCATGATAGCGGAACTCACAGGGCTCGAGGTTGCCAACGCTTCATTATACGATGGCGCAACAGCATTAACTGAAGCGGTCTTAATGGCGCTTCGTATGCATAAAAAAAATAGCCCTCACCGTGTACTTATTCCTGAAACATTGCACCCGCTTTACCGTGAAACCCTTAGCACAATATTAAAACACCAAGATATAACCTTAGTTACACTCCCCATGGATAAAGCGCTTGGTATAACCTCCCTTCAATCACTTGATGCATATCAAGATGACACCACGACAGCTTTAATTATTCCTCAACCCAACTTTTTTGGTCAACTTGAGCCTGTTGATGCTTTAACTGATTGGGCCAAAACACACAATGCAACCGCTATTGCCTGTGTAAACCCTGTTTCACTTGGGCTACTGAAACCACCAGGGCTCTGGGGTGAACATGGCGTCGATATTGCTTGCGGCGAAGGCCAACCACTCGGAGCCCCAATGGCAGGTGGCGGCCCTTACGTCGGCTTTTTTAGCACACGTCGCGAACATGTACGTCAAATGCCAGGTCGCTTGGTCGGGCGCACCACCGATACAGACGGAAAAACAGGCTATACCTTAACACTGCAGGCTCGTGAGCAACATATCCGCCGCGGAAAAGCGACTTCAAATATTTGCACTAATCAAGGGTTACTTGTCACAACTGCCGCCATTCATATGAGCCTATTAGGTCCTAACGGCATCACTCGTGTCGCACATCAATGCCATCAAAACACCCGCTTATTAGTCAATCAACTGACAGAAATACCCGGCGTCTCTCGCGTCTTTACGTCACCCTTTTTTCATGAGGCACTCATTCAATTACCAAGCCCCGTTGACCCTATTCTAGACAAATTACAAGCTAAAGGAGTCAATGCCTTTACGCCCGCAGCATATTATGCAGACTACCCTAATACGCTCTTAGTGTGTGCCACTGAATGCCGAACAGAAGCTGAAATAGAACATTTCGCACAAACATTAAGGATGACCCTCATGGAGATAAGATCATGAGCACTATTATTTTTGAACAATCAACAAAAAACCGACGTGCTCATGCACAAATGCCAAATCAAGCTACCTTAAACTGCGATATCCCGGAAGCCTTACTTCGTACAAGGCCGCCACGCTTGCCCGAATGCTCAGAACTTCAAGTGGTACGACATTTTACACGCCTATCCCAAAAAAACTTTGGTATCGACACCCATTTTTACCCGCTAGGCTCTTGTACCATGAAGTATAATCCTCGCGGTGTACATCTTGCTGCATCAGAACCAAGCTTTCTCCAAAGCCACCCACTCACACCAACCGATACAAACCAAGGTACACTGAATATTTTATACCACCTCCAGACTTATCTTGCCGAAATCACAGGTATGGCAGGAGTATCACTCACCCCTATGGCTGGCGCACAAGGAGAATTTGCGGGTGTTGCCATGATTAAAGCCTATCATGAAGGCCGGGGCGACAAAGATCGCACCGAAATACTGATTCCTGATGCAGCACATGGTACAAATCCAGCCTCGGCTATCACTTGCGGGTTCAAATTAATCGAAATCCCAACCGGTAAAGATGGTGATATCAGCCTTAATGCACTACGCGAATGTGTAGGCCCAAAAACCGCTGGCATTATGCTAACCAACCCATCAACGCTTGGGTTATTTATGAAGCAAATTAAAGAAATAGCAGATATTGTACATGAAGCTGGTGGCTTACTATATTATGATGGTGCTAATTTAAATGCCATCTTAGGCCAAGTAAGACCCGGTGATATGGGATTCGATGTCATGCATTTAAACTTACACAAAACCTTTGCAACACCACACGGGGGTGGGGGGCCAGGTTCAGGCCCTGTTGCCGTTAATCAACGTCTTTTACCGTTTCTACCCCTTCCTTTAGTACTCAAAGAAAATGAACAATATCGCCTTGCCACACAAGAAGATTGCCCTAGAAGCATTGGCAGGCTTTCAACGTTCATGGGAAACACCGGCATTTTATTGCGTGCTTATTTCTATATTTGCAGCTTAGGCAAACAAGGCCTCACGCGTGTATCTGAATATGCAACACTCAATGCAAACTACCTTTTAGCGGAGCTCACTCGTATTGGTTTTACCGCAGCATATCCGGACCGGCGAGCAAGTCATGAATTTATCATCACACTCGCACCAGAGAAAAAAGAGTTTGGCATACAAGCGATGGATATCGCTAAACGTCTTTTAGACTATGGATTTCATGCCCCCACCACTTACTTTCCTTTGCTTGTTCCTGAGTGCTTACTCATAGAACCAACTGAAACTGAATGCAAACAAACACTTGATACTTTTATTTCCGCCATGGAGTCTATCTTAAATGAAGCAAAATCCACGCCTGATTTGCTTAAAAATGCACCTTATACGTGTCCTGTCAAACGCCTTGATGAAGTTCAAGCAGCTAAATTAATGAATTTTAATTACTTTGATACCATTTCGGCATAGCCACGACCTAAAAAATAAGTTATAACAAAAGAGTTTTCGTTGTCATGGATTGACACTGTCAAAATATCTGAGCAAAGCAAGGAGCAATCAGATGAACAGTAAAGTGTTCGCACAACGCTTTAACCGGGAGTTGTCGCTGTTGGGTTTCCCAGACGACTTAAACGAAAAAACCAAAGCCGTCTCGAAAGTATTCGGGGTTACTCGGCATCTTGCAAATGCCATGATTTTTGGGCACAACTTACCGCCCGAACATCAACTGGATAGTATTGCGCAAGTGCTTGAGGTCTGTCCTCAATGGCTAAATGGAACAACAAGCCGTCGCAAGGCTTATCCGGAGCGTGAGGGTACCGTTAAATAATGTGGATATGATGTTATGGAGTGCTTAAGTTTTTGTGTGGCTGATTGTATCGACCTGACACGTCTTGACTATCATTATAAAACCACCCTAAACGGTTACAGCATTACCCGATCACGCGATGTGTTAAAACTATCGCCGCTGAACGCACCTCATCATTTGCTTTTTATTTTTAAAAACGGAACCGTTGTCTCCTGGGGCCTCAAACGGCATGAAGTTGACACCTATCTCGATAAAATTTCACAATTTACTGATAAACCTGCACATTTTCTTGTACATGATGAATTTACCTACCGCATCGGTGAAAAAACAACGATCGAACCTCATGAATATTTTGACGTTGATTGCCTTTCCATTCAAACCGATTCAGCCCAAAATGATGATCTAAAACTGAGTTTTTCTTATGGTTTTTCGCAATCGGTCAAACTTCAATATTTTGAAACCATGCTTGAAAATCTCATCGAAAAATATACACCTTTAATTAAAAGTCTTTCTAAGAAAGAAAAAAAATCAATCTCTCGAAAACGTATTCGTACGGTGATTGGCGACCTTATTTTAGCTAAGAGCGAAATGAACCTTATTAGTAATTTTTTATATCATCCTAAATATTTCTGGCAACATCCAACCCTTGAAGAAGATTACATTATGCTTGAGCGCTACTTACACTTACCACGACGCGTCAATGCACTTAATCAACGACTAGATACACTAAACGATATATTTGATATGTTTAACAGCTATCTTGAGAACCGACACGCACATATTCTTGAAGTCATTATTATTGTACTTCTCTCGATGGAAATACTTTTTAGTCTCCTCAATTTTCATTTTTAATATTGCAACCTTATGATTACAAAAACGCACCAACTTGATCAGCCCTCTCTAATAGCCTTACAAACGCTTCTCGACGCCTGTAGGACAACAGATGGCGCTGTAATTCCTATTTACCCTCATCTCCTCGAAGTTTATCGTCCAGGCCCTCCCAGCCTTTTATATTACGCCGAGGAACAACTCATCGGTTTTCTTGCCTTTTTTCATTTTTATCCTGATGCTGCTGAAATTGCCCTCTTAACGCATCCTGCCCATCGAAAGCAAAGTATTGCCAAAAATCTCTGGGAAATCATGTGTCAAACGGCCTACACCATCCATCCACCTTTAAAACACCTTATCGTTTCAAGTCCTAAAGGAAAAAACCAAGCTTGGTTTAACCAACATGGTTTTCAATTTGAACATACTGAATATGACATGATTTGCACGCCTTATGTTCCTAAGCATAACCATCAACCAACTCATACTATTCGACAAGCCAATAGTGATGATATCAAAGCGTTACATACCATAGACCATGCCTGCTTTAATCCCAATCGAGTCAATCCCATTGAACGCATCGAAAAATTACTGACGACGCCAAATCTCAAAATATTTATCATGTTCCATAAAAAAAAATTAGTCGGGCAAGTTCATCTTATATTTGAAGCACAGCAAGTACGCCTTACCGACCTTGCAGTACTTCCTCACATGCAACGACAAGGATTCGGGCAAGATTTACTCAGTTACTGTTTAAAATACACACATAAACAGCAGCATCATAAAATGACTCTAAATGTCGCTGCCAAAAATCAACATGCACTTCGCCTCTATCAAAACATAGGGTTTCAGATCTATAATGCAGTGGATTATTATAAGCGGGGCTTTTCGCTTGACAGATTTTGAACGAGCCCTTTAATATTGCGTATCAGCGCAATAGATTGTTGCCATCGAGACATGAGGATAAGGCATGAAAAAAAGGGTTGTCATCACAGGTATGGACATTGTCTCCTCTATTGGCAATGGGCTTGAAGCATTTTGGGACGCAGCATCACAGGGAAAATGCGGTATCTCCCGTATTCAATCGTACGATCCATCTCCATACACCACCCAAATTGCAGGCGAAATTACCGATTTATGCTTAAAACACTTACCTCACTTTGATAAACAAAGACGATTCCCACGTGTAGCACAATATGCCTTATACTGCGCACACCATGCTATCGAACGTGCCGGGTTAACTGCTGCAGAACGAGAAGGCGCTGGCACCTATATTGGTACAAGTCTTGGCGGAGCACCTGAACTCGAAGCCATCTACAAAGCATTTTATACCGAAAGCTGGCGTAAAATTCCCTCTTTAACTGTTGTACGTGGCATGCCTAATTCTGTTGCTAACCATATCGGTATTGCTTTTGGCCTTGGTGGGCCAAACTCAACCACTTCAAATGCCTGTGTATCATCTGCAGAGGCCATCGGCAATGCATATCAACAAATTTCAAACGGTCGATTATCCGTTGCTTTATGCGGCGGAACAGAATCCTTGGTCTGGGAAACCATCATGGCAGCCTGGTGTAAACTGCGTGTTATGTCGACCCAAAACGAAAATCCAGCCAAAGCGAGCCGTCCTTTTGATAAAAATCGCACCGGTATGGTTATGGCCGATGGTGCGGGCATTTTAATTTTAGAAGATTTAGAGCATGCCGAGGCTCGGGGGGCTAAAATTTATGCTGAAATCATTGGGTTCGGCGCAAGTTGTGATGCCTCTCATATCACCGCCCCCACAGCAAAAGGCCAAGCACGAGCAATTCACATGGCTTTAGACGATGCGCGGCTATCACCTAGCGATATCCAATATATCAATGCTCACGGTACCGGTACTATCTTAAATGATGCCACCGAAACCGAAACCATAAAAACAGTATTTGGTGAACATGCCTTTAATATTCCTATCACAGCCCAAAAAGCAATGACAGGGCACGCCATTGGTGCCGCAGGCGTCATGGAAATTATCGCAACTGTTTTAAGCCTACAACATGATAAACTTCTGCCTACGATTAATTTAGAAACCCCTGATCCTGCGTGTGATCTAAATTATATTCCTAACAAAGCACAAGATAAGCGCATTGATTTAGCTCTCTCAAATCATTTTGCCTTTGGTGGCGCCAATGCAGCACTGGTGCTTCGCCGATTCTAGTGGACACACCCATAACCTACTGCCAAATCTTGATATAAACTCACGATGGTCATCAGTTGATCGAGTTTGTGTTCGTTCACCTTTACTTTCATCCGATCAAACTTAATTTTTTCGTCCAAAAGCTTTGAGTAACTAATAATACCTTCATGATATAAAGCACCTTTTAATTGATAGGCTTTACCCAAATTGTTTTTAGCACCAACCGTTTCATCTAGGCGCTGCGTGTAATACTCATTTGCAGATAACCCATTATCAACATCTCTTAACACCTTACGCAGCGTATCTAGATATTTATAATAAGCAACTTTACCAAACCCTTTTGCTTTATCCCATTCTCCAAAGTTTGATAATGGCATAATAGTCGACTGTGACAAACCTTGGGTAAAATAAACTGGTTGTCCAAGCTTCGTGCCATTCGGTATTGTGCCAATATCTCCACGTGCAGCGCTTAACTGCATGACTGGGAAGAAATTACCTACTGCAGCACCTATCCCTGCATTTGCCGCTTTTAATTCATTCGCGGCTTGCATCATATCAGGCCGATTTTCAACGACGGCAAACGGTAAAGCACCTGTAATCACTTGATGACTATCAAGTTGACTAAAATGACGTGGGAATGAGAAGTGCTCTGGGTTCTCATTCAACAACACACGAATCATATTTTGACTCACAATTTTTTTTTGTTGTACGACTCTTTCTTCCGCCTGAATCAATGCCAACTTACTTTTTGCGCGAACAAGCACAATATCTGATGACAATCCATTCTGATACGTCGCCTTAGAAATATTCATTTTTTTTCTTAAATCACTTTCCACCGCTTGTAATAACTGTAAACGCTCCGTCTGTGCTTGATAGCTAAAGTAGCTCCCCGAAATTTGAGCAATCACTGCAAGTTTTACTGTATCGCGCATGTTCTGAGTAATTTCAAGTTCATACTTCGCTCTTTTTTGTTCTTTAATTTGTTTAAAAATATTCATCGTGTAAGTTGGCAAAAGGACAGCAATAACACCTGGATAGCCCAAATAAGGAAACGAAGAATAACCCAACAAACTACTCAAATTCGGCGCCCAATCCCACTGAACACGTTTCAACTCTCCTTGCGCTGCTTCAATATTTGCCACAGCCATATGAATATCATTATTTTCTGCCAAGCCTTTTTTTATCAGCTCATTTAAAACCGGATCTTTAAACTGTCTCCACCAAGGAATACAAGCAATATTCGTATTCTTCGTTTTCAATTGTGAGTCTTTTGCGTGCCATTCGGAAGGAATATCAGTAGGGGGCGTAGGCACATATTTAGGGTCAAAAGTACACGATGCAATAACAAGGCTTGAAATGATAAGACCAATAAAAAAGACACCTTTTATTTTCTGCAAGTCAATCTCCAAGAGACCTATCTCCATGACTCATTGTGGTCAACTGATCAAGCATATATCTTGTTTCCATTACCAACACATCCAACTGTTTATCCGATGAGACAAACAATTGCCGTATATTCTGATACACCTGCTTCATTATCGTGTTAAATGTTTCTATCTCATCAAAAAGATGTGCCCGCAAATGATAATCATGTTCTGCTGTTTTCAAAAATGCATGCAGTTTCAAAATATTCGTATTAAATTGTGCACTTAATCTCAAATAATTGCTACGACGAACAGGTTTGGTCGTCACAACCTCTAACAAACCATGTAGTTCAGACACAAGTGCACGTTGTAAATCAAAATAAAATTTATGGGTTAGGCTCTTTTTTTTAAAAATAAAATATTCAAAAAAAACACAAATGCTTAACGCAATCGTCGTTGCCTTTGTATAATCAAAAAAGAATTGGTCAATAGCATAAAGGTTACTTTGATAATAATCACTCCCGAGCCCTGTCAGCGTCACTGTAAAAATCGTTGGTGCAACATAATATTTACTTAAAGAAAAGTAAGCCATAAATATCGTGACAGGAATCACAACATAAATGAGATCATCATCTATCCGTATAAAAAAAAAGAGAATATATGTCAAAAATAACCCAAGCATTGCCCCCCAAAAACGGTGCATGGTTCGATGTAAACTTGCTCCTGAGTCAAAACCTGCATAAATCATCATGACAGCAAACCCTATCCACCCGGCATGTGAAAAGTCTAACAATCTCTGAATAAGTAACGTAGCAATAAATACAACGCAGATTTGTAGCGCACGTGTCGTGCGATAATCTATTGCCTTTGACATAAATAATTCCAGGAATGAACTAGTTTTGTAAAATTTGAATTGTCTGTAAAAAGTAAATCACAATAGGCTTCTTTCTCTATTGCGATAATCAATAATCGTAAATTTTGTATCAGTAACGCGAGCTCTTCTTCAGGCATTGCCATAAATGATGAATCTATCACATCAATATGGCTGCGTAACTGATGCATTAATAAGTTAATTTTTAAAATCGTATAAATAGGCAGCTTACGAGGGAGCATATTTGAAAAACCAACCATATGCTTCGTGTTTGCTTGTAGCAATGAAGCATGAACAACTTCTCCATTAAGCATCAACAAAAAATCGTCCAGCATTTCCTGACAAGCTAAAGAAAATGCCCGCAACCATAAACGATAATAATAACTCAGCGGAAATAAAAGTAATGCGGACAAAATAATAAACATGGCAAACAGCGTTGTGAGTACATTGCCCATTACCATCTTAAAGTTAAGACTCAGCGTCGGATATAGCAGCGAGTATGCAGCAAGACTTAAAATAATAGGAACTAATGGAAGCATCATACTAATGTGGCGCAGTGCTAGAAAATACAAAAATACTGTTGCTGCAAAAATAGCCACTGGAAAAAATAAAGGATAGGGTCTTAACATATTAAATAAAATAACCATCGCGCATGTCCCAACAATGGTATACACAAAACCAAGGTACTTATCTTCAATCCTTTCCATCATGACTTCTGCGGCCATCGCAGTGATGGGCAAATAAAAAAAATAAAAATACGGATGCGGTAAATAAAAAAACATATTAAATACCGCGAGCACAAAAAAAACATAAACAACCTTGACGCCATTCAGTCGGTGCAATCCATATGGATCATACGTTTCGACGGTGTGAATGAGCTTTGATATAAACATAAGCACTAGCACCTGGCTGTAAAGGAAAGTTAGGGTCGGGATCAAGAATTTGAATTTGCAAAGGTAAGCGCTGTGGAATAAGCAACCACTCATTCTCGTTAGCGACTTTCTGCTGTTGTGTTCTTTGAACGGTATGCTGTCTGTCTGCAGCCCAAATTGTATTGACTACACGTCCATGAAATATCTTAGTGAAATAATACATCCGCAAAATAACAATAGCCTCATCATCAGGGCGAATACGACGTAAATCTGTTTCATTAAAATTTGCTTGAACCCACCAGCTAGAGGTATCAATAAAAGAAAATAAAGGTGTGCGAATTTTAACGGGCGTTCCTTTTGAAATATACATATTATCAACGATACCATCCGTTGGTGCTCTCACAATTGTTAAATTAAAATTAACAAGTGCATTATCCATTTCTGCTTTTAACGCTTTAATTTTTTTCCGTTGCTCAACAATTTGTTGATCTTCTACTGTAATTTGTTTTTCTAGCGCATCTTTCTTTTTTTCCATCGCCTGTAAATTATAATTTAACACTTTCACTTCAAGCACAGGTACAGCTTCACTCACACTTGGATTATTTTTTAAGCGAAATTTAATTTTTGCTTTCTCATAATCAAACGTTGCGGCATGAAATAAATCTAATGTCTTTTTTGTCTGATGCTCAATAACAGAAACACGCTCAATGGCCTGTTCATACTTTGCTTTAGCATATTCATAAGCCAAACGATAAGGTTCTTGATACACCTTAACCAAAGGCATCCCTTGTTTCACCGACTGACCATTCTTCACATAAATATGGGTAATATAACCAGAAACATCCGCAGCAACAGGTGTAACATTGGTTGCAACAAAAGCATTATTTGTAAATGGAATCCAATATGAAAAAATATGGTAAATAATCAATACAATAGCTAAACCAACCACAACAACAGGTAAGTTAATCTCATTTTTTGATACTTTAAATATTTTTAACACGTAACTAGACCATGTAATAGAAGTTCTATTCTATACTTTTTATAACAGTTTAACTGCCATCAAACCAGTTCTATAACCATATATTTTTTAGTCGAAATTTCAATCATATTGCGATATACTGACAACATTTTTTTGATACTGGAAGAATACTGCATGCTCGCCTCATTACATGATATAGCAACCCTCGTAAAAGGAACTGTTATTGGAGATGAAACCCTCTTAATTAATGGGTTATCTCCCATTGATGAAGTCAAAGTGGGCTCACTGGTCTTTGCCGATGGCACCGACCATTTAAAACAAGCTGAACGATCAGATGCTGCTGCTGTACTTGTTGCAAAAAACATTACTAAACTTAATAAACCTTTAATTCAAGTCACTGACCCATTCCAAGCCTTTATCCAACTGCTTAAACATTTTTATCCCACCCCAAAACCCAAAATTGGCATTCATCCCACAGCTGTTATCGCGCCTGATGTTACCCTTGGAGACAATATTTCAATTGGTCCATACGTCATTATTGAAGATAACTGTACCATCGGTGACAATTGTATTATTAAAAGTCATGTGCATATTGGAAACCATGTCAAACTCGGTGCTGATACGATTATTCATCCACATGTCACAATTTATGACTACTCAAAAATCGGTGCACGCATTACGATTCACGCCTCTTCTGTAATTGGCTCAGACGGCTTTGGTTACACTGCTGAAAATGGTAAACATGTGAAAATCCCCCATGTTGGGCGCGTCGTCATTGAAGATGACGTCGAAATCGGAGCCAGCACCATTATTGATCGCGCAACCATTGGTGAAACCATCATTGGTGAAGGCACCAAAATTGACAACCTCGTTCAAATCGCGCATTCCGTCAAACTGGGTCAACATAATATTTTATGTGCCTTCACAGGCATTGCCGGCAGTACACACAGTGGCAATCATGTCATTTTTGCAGCAGGTGTTGGTGTTGCCGACCATGTTCACATCGATGACGAGGTTATTTTAGGTGCACGAGCAGGCGTTCCCCCCAAAAAGCACTTAAAGAAAGGTTTAATCTATCTTGGAACACCTGCAAGACCCCGTGAAAAAGCCATTGAACATGAAATGTCTACTACCCGCATTCCACTCATGCGAAAACAAATTAAACGACTCAGCGAACAGGTCAGCCAACTGAAAGAA
The DNA here is from genome assembly GCA_022600575.1 of Gammaproteobacteria bacterium. Taxonomy (GTDB): domain Bacteria; phylum Pseudomonadota; class Gammaproteobacteria; order Legionellales; family Legionellaceae; genus JAALKW01. The sequence continues at coordinate 25,596 of JAHZKF010000050.1, forward strand.
AAACAATCCGAGTCTCTTTCTGAATCTACTGATTAAGCGAGATAATCCCGTGGTAAAAACACCTTTTGTACTTGTCGACGGCTCATCTTATTTTTTTCGTGCATTTCATGCGCTCCCCCCACTAACAAATAGTGAAGGACATCCCACAGGTGCTGTCTATGGGGTAGTAAACATGATTCGGCGCTTACTTAAAGACACCTCACCCACCCAATTTGCTATCGTATTTGATGCGCCTGGAAAAACATTCCGCAACGACTTATACCCTGAATATAAGGCCAACCGCCCTCCCATGCCAGACGACCTCAAACGTCAATTCAAACCCTTAATCAATATCCTAAAAGCCCTCGGTTTCCCATTACTTATTGTTGAAGGCGTTGAAGCTGATGATGTGATTGGCACACTTGCTGTACAGGCCTCAGCCATAGACCTTCCTGTCCTCATTTCGACAGGCGATAAAGACATGGCGCAGCTGGTTAACCAAAATGTCACCCTCATTAACACCATGAGTCGACAAGTTTTAGACCCCGATGGTGTTTTTGCCAAATTTGGCGTAAAGCCGGATCAAATCATTGATTATCTTGCTTTAGTTGGAGATACAAGCGATAACGTCCCAGGTGTACCACAATGCGGTCCTAAAACAGCTGTAAAATGGCTCGCAGCACACCGTACATTAGACGATATTATCGTGCACGCAGATACGATTGGCGGAAAAATTGGCGAACGGCTTCGAGAGAGTATTCCCATGCTCCCCCTTTCTAAGCGCCTGGTAACCATTAAAACAGATGTTGAGCTACCGACCACACTTGATGACTTAAGACCTACACCACCTGATCGCGAAGTCCTACTCTCACTTGCTCGTGAACTTGAGGTGAACGTCTGGCTAAAGGAATGGGGTAGTGCTGCCACTAATCAAAACAATGACAAAGCGCCAGCACTACCCACCGAAAATAAAACAATTCCATTTGAAGTCATTCAACATCAAGCCGAACTTGATGTTTGGGTCACACGTCTAGAAAACGCATCTTATTGTTGCATTGATACGGAAACAACAAGCCTTGATCCTTTAAGCGCCTCCCTTGTTGGCATAGCACTTGCAGTTGATTCAAACATTGCTGCCTACATTCCACTCATGCATACAGAAGATATTCCTCAGCTACCCCAAGAACACGTGCTTAAAACGCTTAAACCTTATCTAGAAAGCCACACCCTCAAAAAAATCGGCCAGAATTTAAAGTATGATTATGCCGTCTTTAAGCAGCACGGTATTACCTTAAATAACATCTGCTTTGATACTATGCTTGAATCATATGTCTTAAACAGTACCTCAGGACGACATAATCTAGATGCACTCGCTGAACGCTACTTAAACCATCAAACCATCCACTTCGAAGATGTGGTGGGTCGTGGTAAAAAAGCCCTTCGTTTTGATGAGGTGCCTCTTGAAAAAGCAGCTCCTTACGCCGCTGAAGATGCAGCTATCGCCTTAAAACTTCACGAGACACTATATCCAAAACTTGATACACCTCTAAAACAAGTCTTAAAGCAGATTGAAATGCCACTAGTGCCGATTTTAGCTGACATCGAGCGTCATGGCGTACTCATTGATACAAAACAACTTGAAGCGCATGGAAAACGCCTTAATACGCGTATTGAGGCCCTAACTAAAGAAGCTTACGCGCTTGCAACGAAAACGTTTAACTTAAATTCGCCGAAGCAACTCCAAGAAGTTTTTTACGATATACTCAAATTGCCTATCCTTTCCAAAACACCCAAAGGTCAACCTTCTACCGCTGAGTCAGTGCTCCAAACACTCGCGTTTGATTATCCTCTGCCTGCCATTATTCTTGAATACCGAAGTCTTACCAAGCTTGTATCCACCTACATTGAGGCGCTGCCCAAATGCATCCATACAGATACAAATCGCGTACATACCTCATATAATCAAGCAGTCGCTGCAACCGGCCGACTCTCTTCAAGCACACCAAATTTACAAAATATTCCCATCCGTCATGAAGAAGGTCGACTCATTCGACAAGCATTTATAGCGCCTAAAGGGTATATATTGCTCGCTTCAGACTATTCACAAATTGAACTGCGTATTATGGCACATCTCTCAGGTGATGCAGGATTAAAACGTGCTTTTGATAATGATTGGGATATTCATGCAGCAACTGCAAGCGATATTTTTTCAACCGCACTTGAAAATGTCACAAAAGAACAACGTCGACGTGCTAAAGCTATCAACTTTGGTTTGATTTATGGCATGTCTTCTTTTGGGCTCGCAAAACAACTGGGTGTCTCTAGAGAAGAGGCCAAAGCCTACATTGAGTGCTATTTTGAGCGTTATCCGGGTGTGCTCGCCTATATGGATAAAATACGCGAGCAAGCACATGCACAAGGTTATGTTGAAACCCTGTTTGGGCGGCGTTTATATTTGCCCGACATTAATGCTTCAAATAAAATGCGCCAAAAAGCAGCAGAGCGCACGGCCATCAATGCGCCGATGCAAGGAACCGCCGCTGACATTATCAAAAAAGCAATGATTTCAATTGCGGCCTGGCAAAAAACCAATGATGGACAGTGTGCTCGTATGATCATGCAAGTTCACGATGAGCTCGTATTTGAAGTTCAAGAAGATGCCGTAGAAAGCGCCCAAAAAACCATTAAAAAACACATGGAAAATGCGGCTTCACTTTCTGTTCCTCTGCGTGTTTCAATCGGAACAGGCTCTAACTGGGATGCAGCACATTAAAATACTTCAACCCCTGATGTGCGTCCAATCAACACCTTATCCGCAGGACGCTTCGCAAAAATACCGTTTTCAACAACACCCGGTAAAAGCTTAATTGCATTCTCCATCGCCATGGGCTCATCTAAGTTCAGATGATATACATCTAAAATACAATTTCCATTGTCTGTTACAAACCCTTCTCGATAAACCGGATCCCCTCCAAGTTTGACCAATGCACGAGCCACTAAGCTCCGCGCCATTGGCAATACTTCAACAGCAACCGGAAATTTACCCAGGCGCCGAACGGCTTTTGATTCATCAACCAAACAAATAAATTGTGTAGATGCCGTTGCAATAATTTTTTCATGCGTCAATGCACCGCCACCGCCTTTAATCATACTTTTATGCTGTGTCACTTCATCTGCACCATCCACATAAACCTGCAATGGATCTGCAAGTGCTAAATCAATCACCGGTAAGCCTGCCTCACGAAGAGCAATCGCCGTTGCATTTGAACTCGCAACACATCCTTCAATCCGATGTTTAATACCTGCAAGCGCTTGAATAAAATAAGCCACTGTCGACCCCGTACCAACGCCAAGTACGGTTACATCATCAAGATGTTCAAGAGTAGCGTTTGCGACTTCTTTTTTTAACATATCCATCTCAAACATCCTTTTTTACACAAAAAAAGCGCCATATTAAATATGGCGCTTAAAAGAAAGACTACATATATCTTATATATGATTAAGAGAAACGATACTCTAAACCAAACAGGATGGTATTTAAAGTAGGGCTACTAATCTGCGCTGCAACAGCGCCAATGGTAGCAGGGTCATTCCTCAGAGCAGGCGCATCAAAACTTAACGTTGAACCAAATGCATGCATCCACGAAACCGTCGCGAGCCACTCTTTATTAATGTGATAACCGCCACCCAATTTAATTTCAGGTAAAGCATTCACTATTGTGGTACCAAGCTGATACGTTCCAGGAAAAGCTTCAGCAAGTCCCTGTGTGTTATTTTGAAAAAGAATGGTTGGATCCGCCGCAAGCCTCACACGAAGATTTTGAATTAATGCACCCGCTTTAAAAAACAAATCATATTTCGGCTGCATGTAATGAATCCCTGCTAAGACATCAAAGCCGTATTGCTCCGCTTTCATATTGAAACCAGTTCCCACATGAGTCACCTGAACCCCAGGTGCCAACGAAACCTGTGGCTTCATATTAACCGAGCCATAATAACCCCAACCCACCTCAGCACTTCCTGCCCATCTTTCAGTCATTGGATGCAATGCACCTACTGCACCTCGTCCTCCCCAACCTTGGTTATCATTTGAGGAATGTGCTGTACCAATACCTACAACGCCAATATTGAATCCAGCGACATCAGGCCAAGTATACATTGCTTCAGCAGCAGCAAACGGTATAAAAAGGGGTAAAGGTTTCTTAACGTCACCCATTGGTCCTGCATACGATGCGCTAGCCCCTGCAAGAAATAACGCGCAAGCCGAAAGTACTTTTTTACTCATAGCAATCTCCATTTTTTTCAATCACATCCAAATTATGATGCTTCGTCTTCATCACACTTTTTATGAAAGAAAAATCGAAGCAGAACAACACTCACATACATGAGGCTAAACTACGAACTAAAAAAAATCAAATAAAATATTCTTTTATTTTTCAACAGCCCAAGATCAGCTTAATTACAGGAAGGTCTTGTCTAAATTTGTGCAAAGTGTTAGACTAGGCGGCTTGATTGTTTTTGTCTTAAAGGTGTTTAATGTCAGATTCCACCCTTACTTTTATGGAAGATAGGAGACTCTTTTTTTCTTCACCATCTAATCAATGTAAAAAGGCACAATCACTCGCTTTTTTAAGTCGAAACCATGACGAATTTGAAAAAGAAAAAGCCATCCTGAAAGCCACCTTAGATACTTTAAAAATCAAAATCGATACTGTTGCCACTGATGACGAAAAAGAAAAGTATCGTTTATTCTACCTTTACTGCTGTGACTCACTCAAAACATATCACGCAAGTCGAGGAGAATCTAAAAAATCCCCAAAAGACTGGGAAAATGCTCTCCATGACAGCCTTGGCTACATCCATTGCTTTCGTATTCTTTTAAGCTTTGCACGCATCACCGATGAGCTGCTTATTCGTATGCTCAATGATGCAGGGTGGTTTGAGACATTAAATCGCTCAATTGCCCCCATTTTTGATTTTGACCAAGCTATCTCAATCTTAAATCTTCCCGTAGAAACTTTCTATATTTTAAGCTTCTCAGTACTTGGCCTTCGTTTTATCTTGGAGTGTGCGCGCATTTTAAAGCATACCTTTAACCCAACCGATCAAGAGCTAAAAGCACTCAGTGCTTGGGAGCGCTTCAGCCATGAAATCTACAAATATCGCTTCAATATTGCAAACGATATTGTTTGGGGAGTACTCAACGCAATTAATAATAACCCCTTAATGCTCGTCTGTGTTCTTTTCGACTTAAGCATTCTGCTTCATCGTCAACGCATTACACAGCACACCTATCTTGAAAGAAAGGGCGAATATGAGCAAATACTTGCCCGAAACAAACAAGATAAGGTCATGCAGCAGCAGTTGAAAGAACTGCAGTTAAACCACATCGAAACCAGCGCAATCCTGAAGCTTGCATTAATGGCTACCGCCGATATCCTCATCGGGTTGTCACTGCTGCTGACAGCACCTGTTCCCATCGCCGCTCCAATAGGTGCTTTTATATGTGTCATCGGATTCGCGGCTTATCTCTCATTAGATAACTATGGCGATTATCAAAAGCAAACACACCGTATAAAGCAATTAGAAACTGATGGAAAAGGTGATGTTGAAATAACAAAAGCAAAACAAGCGCAGCAAGCTGCTTGGCAGGAAGGTTGGAGCACTTTCACTAAAAATGTCGCCCTGCCTGTATTTTTCATCGGAGCACTAGCGATTTGTTGGCCCGTTGCCGCCCTCGTCATCACAGCCTATGTTGCCATTGAAATGTTCACTAACGACAAAGCACAAACAGCTCAACTTAGTCCTACCTAAAAAAGAAACTCGCGATTTCTTTAAGGATGGAGTATTGTTTTTAACATAAGAGAGTTTGAATGTTAGGAGCTAAAGGATGAGCACTGAAGAATTGTTAAAAAACTATACAACACGCTACACTGCAGACAAAGAAGAAGAAATGAGCCTAAGTGATTACTTAGCGCTTTGTCGCGACGACCCTGCTGCCTACGCAAATCCTGCTGAACGACTATTAATGGCCATTGGTGAACCCGAACTCAGTGATACAAGGCACGACCCTGTACTCTCACGACTTTTTTCAAATAAAGTCATTCAGCTCTACAACGTTTTCGACGAGTTTTACGGCCTAGAAGAACCAATTGAACGTATTGTCGGCTTTTTAAAGCATGCCGCACAAGGTCTTGAAGAAACCAAACAAGTGCTCTATTTGTTGGGGCCTGTTGGCGGCGGAAAATCATCCATTGCCGAAAAGCTTAAAGATTTAATGCAAAAAATACCTTTCTACGCCATTAAAGGTTCACCTGTATTCGATTCGCCACTTTCACTTTTTGAGCCCGAAGAAGATGGCCCGCTTCTGCTTGAGCAATATGGCATCCCAAGACGAGCTTTGCGCTATGTTATGTCACCTTGGGCGGTTAAACGCCTTCATGAGTATAATGGCGACATTAACCAGTTCAAAGTCATTAAAATTCACCCTTCTCGCTTAAAACAAGTCGCCATCGCCAAAACCGAGCCCGGTGATGAAAATAATCAAGACATCTCCTCTTTAGTCGGTAAAATTGACATCCGAAAACTCGAAGAGTTTTCTCAAGATGACGCCGATGCCTACAGCTATTCGGGCGGACTATGTCATGCCAATCGAGGCTTACTTGAGTTTGTCGAAATGTTTAAAGCACCCATTAAAGTTTTGCATCCGCTTTTAACAGCAACTCAAGAAGGCAACTATAACGCAACTGAAGGCCTATCATCTCTTCCTTTTGAAGGCGTTATTCTTGCACACTCCAATGAATCCGAGTGGAAAACGTTTCGTAATAATAAAAATAACGAAGCGTTTATCGACCGTATTAACATCGTTAAAGTCCCTTACTGCCTGCGCGTATCAGAAGAGCTGCGTATCTATAGAAAGCTCATCGAAAATAGTTCACTCAAAGATGCACCTTGTGCCCCAGGAACACTCGATATGCTTGCAAAATTTTCAGTGCTAACTCGCTTAAAAGAACCTGAAAATTCAAGCATTTATTCAAAATTACGCGTCTATAATGGCGAAAGTTTAAAAGACACCGACCCTAAAGCAAAATCCTATCAAGAATATCGTGACTTTGCCGGCGTAAATGAAGGCATGAATGGTATTTCAACACGCTTTGCTTTCAAAATTCTGTCTAAAGTATTTAATTTCGACCACACTGAAGTAGCCGCTAACCCAGTACATTTACTCTATGTCTTAGAGAGACAAATTGAGCAAGAACAATTTCCAGAAGAAGTTAGTGAGCGCTACTTAAACTTTATTAAAGAATTTTTATCACCCAAATATGTTGAGTTTATCGGGAAGGAAATTCAAACCGCCTACCTTGAATCTTATTCAGAGTACGGCCAGAATATTTTTGACCGCTATATCACATATGCTGATTTTTGGATTCAAGACCAAGATTATCGTGACCCCGATACGGGTGAAATTCTCGACCGTGCAGCCCTCAATACCGATTTAGAAAAAATTGAAAAACCTGCTGGTATTTCAAACCCCAAAGACTTCCGAAACGAAGTTGTTAATTTTGTATTGCGCGCACGAGCAAATAACCAAGGCAAAAACCCTCGTTGGAACAGCTATGAAAAATTAAAAACGGTTATCGAGAAAAAAATGTTTACCAATACTGAAGACTTACTCCCTGTTATTTCTTTCAATGCAAAAGCAACTGAGGAAGAAAAAACAAAGCATGCAGAATTTATTGCACGGATGGAAGACAAAGGCTACACAGCAAAACAAGTACGTCTTTTGTGCGAGTGGTATTTGCGTGTTCGTAAATCACAGTAATGGTGGTCTTTACTTATGAGTCAATTAATTGACAGACGACAGAATGCCGGAAAGAAAAGCACCGTTAACCGGCAACGATTTCTACGTCGTTACAAACGCCAAATCAAAGAAGCTGTATCAAAAGCCATTGGTAAGCGTAGTATTACGGGCATTAATCGCGAAGAACAAATCAGTATCCCTGCAAGAGATATTGCTGAACCGCGGTTTACGCAAGGCCCAGGTGGGCATGTTGAACGTATTCTACCAGGTAATGATGAGTTTCTTGAAGGCGATCGAATCAAGCGTCCGCCAAAAGAAGGACAAGGTGGTAGTGGCGGTCAAGCAAGTGATAAAGGGGAGGGAAGCGACGATTTCGTATTTGAACTCACGCGTGATGAATTTCTTGAACTCTACTTTGAAGACTTAGCCTTACCTGACCTCATCCGCAAGGAACTTGCTAAAATGGACACGCCCAAAACCGTACGAGCAGGCGTTACCACAAGCGGTATTCCAACCAACTTAAACATTGTGCGTTCCATGCGCCAAGCAACAGGTCGGCGCTTAGCACTCACCGCACCCTACAGACATGAATTACGTGACATCAAAAAAACACTGAAAACCATGAAAAAAGAGGCGGTTCCTGACGAAAAAAAACGAGCCCAATTAAATGAGCGCATGGATTTTTTAAAGCGAAAAATCAAAAGCATTCCATTCTTAGACACACTTGATTTACGCTACAATAACCGTATCAAAATTCCAGCCCCAACCACGCAAGCCGTGATGTTTTGCATCATGGATGTCTCAGGCTCCATGGACGAAGCCAAAAAAGACATCGCAAAACGATTTTTTATTTTACTTTATCTTTTTCTCACTAAAAACTATCAAAAAATTGAACTCGTCTTCATTCGACATCACACCTCCGCCAAAGAAGTATCAGAAGAAGAGTTTTTCTATTCTCGTGAAACAGGTGGCACAGTCGTCTCAAGTGCACTCGAATTACTCAATGACATCATCACCAGTCGCTATCCTGTTAATGCCTGGAATATTTATGTAGCCCAAGCCTCTGACGGTGATAATTGGAATGCCGACTCTCCTCGTTGCCAAGAATTACTGCATGATCGCATTATGCCCCTCCTGCAATATTTTGCTTATGTTGAAATTATGCCACGCCATCACCAAAGTCTATGGGAAGTCTATGAAACTTTAACACAGGTCTACCCAAACTTTTGCATGGAAAGTATTGACAGTGTTACAGATATTTATCCTGTCTTTCGTGAACTCTTTAAAAGGAAGGCAACTGCATGAAAAGAAAAAAGCCACTTTCAACGACTGCCGAATGGACCCCAGAACTCCTTCAAACTTACGATCGCGAAATTGGACGCCTTGCCCGAGATTTCAAATTAGACACATACCCCAATCAAATCGAAATCATCACAGCCGAGCAAATGATGGATTGCTACGCCTCTGTCGGTATGCCCATCGGCTACCATCACTGGTCATTTGGGAAACACTTCGTCAATGTGGAAAAACGTTATCAACGAGGCGAAATGGGGCTTGCCTACGAACTGGTGATTAATTCAAACCCCTGTATTTCTTATTTAATGGAAGAGAACACCATGGCCATGCAAGCACTGGTCATTGCACATGCATGTTACGGACATAACTCTTTTTTTAAAAACAACTACTTATTTAAGATGTGGACGGACGCCGAAGGCATCATCGACTACCTAGTATTTGCTCGAAACTATGTCAGTGGTTGCGAAGAGAAATACGGTATCGATGAAGTAGAAACCATACTGGATGCCTGCCACGCCTTAATGAATTACGGAGTTGATCGCTATAAACACCCCCCTCCAATCTCATTACAGGAAGAAAAGCTTCGCCAACAAAACCGTGAAGCTTATATGCAATCTCAAGTCAACGAGCTATGGCGCACCCTCCCCCCCGAGAAAGGAAAAGAAACCGCGAAAGAAAAAAAACGTTTTCCTGAAGATCCTCAAGAAAATATTTTATATTTCCTTGAAAAAAACGCGCCTTTACTTGAACCTTGGCAGCGTGAACTCATTCGAATCGTCCGAAAAATAGCGCAATATTTTTATCCGCAAGGTCAAACCAAAGTAATGAATGAGGGGTGGGCCTCCTTTTGGCATTACACCTTGATGCACGCGCTCTATGACGAAGGGCTTGTAACCGATGAATTCATGCTCGAAATTTTGCAAAATCACACCAATGTCATTGCGCAACCTGCCTACAATAGTCCCTACTTTAGTGGTATTAATCCTTATTGCTTGGGCTATCATATGTATCAAGACATTCGGCGAATTTGTGAAAACCCAAGTCATGAAGAAAAGCAACTTTTTCCCCTCATAGCTAATACCGATTGGATTACAACTCTCGACAATGCCATGCGAAACTATAAAGATGAAAGTTTTGTTTCTCAGTTTCTATCCCCACAATTGATGCGAGATTTAAGACTTTTCATGCTCACTGATAACGATCAAGAACCCGAGATGCTGATTAATGCTATCCACAATGAAGGGGGCTACGATCGCGTACGAGAAAGCTTGTCGCAACAATATAATTTAGGCAGCCTTGACCCTGATATCCAAGTTTTTGCTGTTGATTTAGAAGGAGACCGCTCACTCACGCTTCATTATACACAACACAATCGTGTGCCACTCAATAAAGACACTGAAGAAGTATTAAGGCATCTTCATACCCTATGGAAGTTCCCAGTGGTACTCAAAACCATGTCAGCTGAAGGCGAGCCTGTAACAGCCTTGCGATGCCCTCCTGAGACAGCCCCTGCAACAACCGCTAAGGTTCCCATTCCAAACCCGGATGTGTAAAGGCAGTCTAAGCTGCCATCCCTAGCTCCAAATCCTTAGCGTTGGCTACCTCTTCGGTGGCATCGTTAATATCCATTTTATGATTTGATGCAAACAGACCATGTCGACTTTTCGCAATCGATACATTGCCACTTTCAGCTTTAATTTCTGGCTCGGCAGGCTTTGATCCTATCCAAAAATCCATTCCTAATATAAAAGAAGCACTACCTGCAAAAAATGCTGAAACCAACGATAATGCCGTAATAATTGCAACAGGTGGCAATGCCACCTCGGCTGTAATCAACAATGCCGTTAAAAGCTCTAATGCAGAATAAGTCAGTGCGGCATTCACAAAAGCATTGGTAAAAACACACATAAATCCCATAAAGGCATGAGGTGCTTCCATCATGAGGCTCCAGTTATCGCCAAAATCTTTGCAAAAATCTGCCAGATAAAAATTGTAAAAATAATATTCTGTAAAAGCCCCAAAAGTAAAAGCGACTGCAGCTCCTATACCTAATGCAGGTATCACTGCAAGATGAAGGACCATCAGCGCCTCAGCCAGACTCAAGGTGAATAATAAACTAAGGGCTATAACATTCCCTACAGCAATAATATGACCACACCACTTACCTATTTTCTGAAGCGCTGTTAATGACTCAGCTTCCGTGACTTCTTTTTCGTCATAACTACTTAACCAAGTTTCAATTTCTTGGATTGTCATGATAGCAGCAACAAATACACCAACAGCAATCGATAGCATAGCAAGAGGGCCTTCCATCGCAAACGTAAATGCCATCAAACCAAACAGAACACCTGTCACAAAAAAAACAAAAATACCACCAAAGTATTGCAGCTGCTGCCATGCCGTTAATTTTTTATATTGATACGCTTTATCAGACATCATTCGAGTAAAAAATTTATCGAGTAAATCCATATTCATCCATAAATTTACCATGCCACTACATGCACCTCCTGCACCTAATGCCATTGCTTGAATAAATCCTGTCGACCAGGTCGTGACGGCTTTAAGAAAAAGTTCAACCGCTTGATAATTCTGCAACGCAACGCCCAAAGCGCCTAAACCAGAAAGCACATTTGAGAACACGCCCGAATAGCCATATTCTTTTGCCCAATCTTCATAATCTTGTGTAAATGAGCCTGTTGCTTTAGTCATAATAAGTTCCGCCACTTGATTTAAACAATATAATTATTCACTATAATAATATATTTATTCACTCTTTGCAATTGCGGAAGCGCTATTTTAAACTTGGCCACAATATTGCACTCTGGAACATTCAATGACTTCCACAACCAACTTACTACGCAAAATTCTTATGGAAGGAAATGCAAAAACACAATCAGACATTCAACGTGAATTAAAAAAACAAGGCATTTCAAGCAGTCAGCCTAAAATATCTCGGCTTCTTCACCAAATAGGTGCCGTCAAATTAGTTGATAGCCAAGGAAAAACACAATATCGACTACCCCATGAAACAGGTCTTCTCCATGAATTGACTTCACCTCAAGAAAAAACCTTCATTCGCCAATGGATATTAGATGTGACTGCAAATGAAACGCTCATTATTATTCATACAACACCTGCCGCTGCAATGCTGGTCGCAAGAAGTATTGATCAAAACAGGCAGAATTTAGATGTTTTAGGAACCATTGCAGGAGACGACACCATTTTCATTGTGCCAAAACACATAAAAAAAATCGCCCAGACTGTAAATATAATCACTGAATTTTTAAATCTATAACGACAACTCATTCATTACTTTAAAAACATCCTATACTTAATGAATATTAAGCGTATTAGGAGCCGTATCATGCCACTCACATCAACCCAACAGCTCATCAAAGATTATGGCCAAAAAATCATAAAAAAAACCATCACGGACGATGAAATTTGCGCATTAATGGAAGATAAACGATTTCAGCAAAGTACAGGCTATGTCGATCCAAACCAACCCATTACAGACAAAAACCATACAAAACTCAATGCTCTTCAAGACTTTGTGATAACACTTGGTCCCCAACTTTCACCTGAAAATTTACATCAATTAACAGAGCGCTTGATTAGACTTGCACCTCGAGGTGATGACAACACCTTTATGCGCGGCTCAAGCCTTGAGAAATGTTTTTTAGCCTATGAACTGGTACGCTCTCCACAAAACGCAGAAACCCATTTTCAAAAAGGGTCAACTCTACGAGATATTTTTACATCAGAAACCGCTATAGAAAACTTAAAAGGAACTATTTTAGGACCTGGTGTTCTTTTTTTCCGCTCCCCCCGAAAGGCAACCCCATTATCCAGGGCTGAACAAGCTGAACTCACAGTAAAAAAAGATGAACTGATTGATACGGCAATAAAATACTCTGAACGACGCAAAATTTCTCCTGAACTTGCTGAAGAAATTAAAAACAGCACGCGACAACTCGCAGACGGAAACGGAGAAATTGCACCATATCAAACACTGATTCAATTAGTAGAAGCAAAAGAACGAGAAAACGCAGCTCAACATAAATTGAGCGGCTTAATGAACTTTTTTGTGCGATTGATATCTCGTGTTTACCCATCAATACAACCAGAGCCAAACGATGCGCTTTCCAAAGCAATGAAAGATCATATGCAAGCAAACAGACCCAACACAGGAGAGTCTGACATGGGCAATAAACCCTAAAGCATTCCGCGCAAAACAACCTATAATTAATAGACATAACGATTATCAGGATTAAAAATATGCCTCTTACATCGACCCAGCAGCTTATCAAGGAGTACGGTGAAAAGCTCAAAAACGGCACCATCACAGACGCTGAAATTGAAGCTTTAAACGACGATAAGCGGTTTGAAAAGAGTCCTGGCTATGCTGATCCCAACAAACCTATAACAGATACAAATCATTCAAAACTCAACGCTCTTCAAGACTTTGTCGCGACCATTGGGCCTCAAGTGTCACAAGACATCTTTTCTCAATTAACAGCACGCTTTATTGTGTTATCAGCCGAAAAGCTAGGCAAAGATAAAAACGCATTTATGCGAGGTTCAACGCTTGAGAAGTGTTTTTTAGCCTATGAGCTTGCACACTCTCCAGAGACAGCCGAGACTCACTTTCAAGAAGACTCAACAATACGACATATTTTTAAAACAGAACAAGATATAACACACTTAAAAACGGTTATTTTAATGCCGGGTATTACAACCTTCAAAAATCTTAAAGAAGAAGACCTTGTTGCCAAAGCAACTCAGGTTATGGCAACAAAAGAACGCTACCTAAAAACAAAAAAAATACCCTTCGAATTAGCGCAACAAATTGAAATCATGACGCTAAGACTAATGGATAAAAATAAAAGCTTAGGGCCTGCACACATAGGGCAATACGAAAATCTCATCCGGCAAGTAAAAGAAACAGAAAAACACACACCTGACACCTCACCCTCTAAAAAAGGATACTTGAGCAGCCTGATGAACCTGTTTCTTAATCTGGTTTGCTATATGCTATTCATCAAAAGAGCGAGTCAAACAAAAGACACAGCCCCACAACAAGCGCTCTCAGACATCATGCAAAAACATGTAGACGCATATAAATCTGAGGAATTTGGGGAATTTGGGGAAACCACAGAAAAACCCGAGGGAGAAGTACCACACACTTAGTTACTTTCTAAATACCCACGAATTTTATTCATTGCGTTTTTTTCAAGCTGACGAACCCTTTCTGCCGAAATACTATATTTCTCAGCTAGCGCATGTAACGTCATGGCCTTTTCATCAACCAACCAACGCTGCTTTAAAATATCTTGGCTTCGTGTATCTAATTGTGCCATGGCAAATTGTAATTTCTCAGCATCTTCTTGCTCGCCGTCTTCCTGCTCAACAATATAAGCGGGATCAGCATTCGCATCACCTAAATAAAGTGCCGGCGTAAACTGCTGAGCAGTCGAGGATTCACTATCTGAGTCATCACCATCCCAAGATGCATCCATCGCGTTCAAGCGCATTTCCATCACTTGAACATCTTTGGGTGTTACCCCTAAATCTTCTGCAACCGCGTTAATGTCTTCAGCACTACACCAACCAAGTCGCTTTTTCATTTGACGCAAATTAAAAAATAATTTACGTTGTGCTTTCGTTGTTGCAACTTTTACAATGCGCCAGTTTTTAAGCACAAATTCATGAATTTCTGATTTTATCCAGTGCACCGCAAAAGAGACCAAACGAACACCGAGGCTTGGGTCAAATCGTTTAACCGCTTTCATAAGACCCACATTACCTTCTTGAATTAAATCATTCAAAGGCAGACCATAGCCTAAATATCCACGAGCCACACGCACGACATAACGCAGGTGCGCAAGGACTAATTGACGAGCACCTTCAATATCTCCTTCTTCATGAAATCGGCGTGCACAGTCACGCTCTTCCTCTACTGTTAACAGTGGAATTTGATTCGCCTGATGGATGTATGCATCCAAGCTTCCAATGGGGAGATGTGTCGTTGCTAACTGAAGGTTCATGGGCAATCACTCCAAGAATAAAACGCGCTCAACTGCGTTTTGCGACACATCATATCATATTTCAGTGACAGGGCTCAATATGCGCGAGTTGACGCTTTAATGGGAGATAAGCACCCAACCAACCTAAACCAATACCCAACAAAGCACACCACAATAAATCATCAACTGAAAACCCTATCGCAAGCGGAACCCCAAACCCCGGTGCCACCATAACGCGTAATGCGTGCCCCAAACCAAGTAAAATGGCATGAACACAAAAAAAAGCACTTAAAGCACCCAAAACACCTAAACAAGTACCCGTATATAAAAAAGGTCTTAAAATAAAAGCATCTGAGGCACCAATGAGTTTGAGCACTCGGATTTCATCATAATGCTCTTGTGCTGACAGACGTAATAAATTTCGAATGGTAAACACCACCATCAGACCAAACAGCCCGCCAAGAAGCCATGTTAAACGAGTTAAAAACCCAATCATTGCGTAAAAATCACCGACCCACTCTCGATTAAGCTTTGCCTGCTCGACATGTGGGTATTCTTTTAATTTTTGAAATAATGCCTCGATTTTCTCGGGCGTATCAACCGCTCGACTCGGCATCACTTCAATCATTGAGGGCAGGGGGTTATCAGGTAAATAACGCCGAACATCTTCCATCCCTTCTTGCTTTTCAAGTTGCAAAAGACTCTCATCTGCACTAACAAAAACAGCGGTCTCCACTCCCTTTGTAGCATGAAGACGCCCCATTAAATCCGCCTCATCTGCAGGGGTAAATGATGTATCAAGATACAAAGCGATTTCTTTTCCCTGCCTCCAATCATTCACCAGTGGCTTTAATTGTCCTATCAAAAGCCAAAATAAAAGGGGTAAAATCAAGGTTATAGCAATCACAGCAACCGTCACACACGTGGTCCACGGCGCTCGCTTAAATGCATTCAGGCTACGCTTTACAGCTTGACCATGTCGCCGTATCAGTCGGTAACCTCGCCTCAACACAACTTTCCCTCCTTAAGCCATAAGATGCGGTGTTTCATGTGAGCAATCAACGACAGTTCGTGTGTCGCAATTAACACACCAACACCCGCTTGGTTAAATTGTTCAAAGAGCGCCATAATATCAACCGACAAGGCTGGGTCTAAATTGCCCGTTGGTTCATCAGCAAGGAGCCAATCCGGCTTATGCACAATGGCACGTGCAATGCCAACCCGTTGCTGCTCACCCCCTGACAGATGCACAGGCAACCTTTTTTCTTTCGAAAGAAGACCCACTTTATCCAGAGCGCCTTGAACACGCTTGACCATTTGCGCCCGAGGCAAGCCTTCAATGTATAAAGGCAGGGCAACATTTTCAAATACATTTCTATCATTCAATAAATAAGGAGACTGAAAAATAATACCGAATCGGGCACGATGAGCTGCCACATCGTTTTTTTTAAGCCGACGCAATGACTTTCCGTCCATCAAGATATCACCCGTTGATGGACGCTCAAGGAGTGCTGCAAGCTTTAGCAGCGTACTTTTACCCGCACCAGAACAACCTGTCAAAAACGCCATCTCACCTTGATCCAAGGCGAAATTCACGTAACTTAAGGCTTCCTGCCCCCCTGAATACCGCTTGCTAACTTGTTTGAACTGAATCATTTTCAAAAATAGCCTGAACAAATTGTTGCGGGTCAAATACCCGTAAATCATCCATCCCTTCTCCCATTCCAATATAACGAAAAGGAAGTCCTATTTCATCAGCTATCGCAAATAAAATACCGCCTTTGGCAGTACCATCTAACTTCGTAATTGTAATCCCTGTCACTCCCACCGCTTCATGAAACTGCCGTGCCTGATTCAATGCATTTTGCCCAATGCTTGCATCCAATACCAGCATCACTTCGTGCGGAGCATTTGCATCTATTTTTTGTAAAACACGTTTCACTTTTTTAAGCTCATCCATCAAGTTCCCTTGTGTATGCAAGCGGCCTGCCGTATCAGCAATCAATACATCAATGCCTCGCGCCTTAGCTGCTTTAAACGCATCAAAAACAACAGATGCACTATCCGCACCTGTATGTTGTGCAATCACAGGAATATCACTCCGCTCCCCCCATGCCTGCAGTTGTTCAACTGCTGCTGCACGAAACGTATCTCCTGCTGCGAGCATCACTTTTTTTCCCATGCTCTGATAAAGTTTTGCGAGCTTCCCCATAGTGGTTGTCTTGCCAGCGCCATTAATACCAACCATTAAAATAACAAAAGGGGTCTTGTCTGTTGTTGTGAGTGAAAGCGCTGATGCCTGCCGAGAGATTAATTCGGCCATTTGCTCCTGAAGCGCACAGAACACCGCTTCACCATCTGTCAATTGCTTTCGCTCTAAGCGTTCAGTTAATTGAGCTAACATTTTTCGCGTGGTGTTAATCCCTAAGTCGGCCGTGATTAAAAGCGACTCAACCGCTTCAAGCAACGCCGCATCCACTTCTTTTTTTCCAAGCAACAAGCGCCCAAGCTTACTTCCAAGCCCTTGCTGAAAACGCCCCCACATACTTTTTTTATCTGAAACAGCTACTGTTTCTTCTGCTTGATTTTTTTTAAACCACTTCATTGAGTATACAAATCCTGTTAAATGTGGAATTCTATCATCTTTTCCTTGGGGTGAACCATGCGCACCGTTTTTCTCTTGCTTTTCACGCTCATTTCAACAACCGCTTTTAGCGACGTGCAATCATTTAAGCTCGACAATGGTCTAACCTTACTGGTTAAAGAAGACCATCGTGCACCGGTTGCCGTTACCATGGTTTGGTATAACGTAGGCTCCGCTGACGAACCAGGTGGCTTAACGGGTATTTCACATGCACTTGAACACCACATGTTCAAAGGCACACCAAACTACCCCCTTGGCGTTTTTTCAAAAACCATTGCAGGTCTTGGTGGACAAGAAAACGCTTTCACCAGCACAGACTACACTGCCTATTTTGAAAAAATAGCGGCCGAGCACCTGCCCACAAGCTTAACGCTCGAGGCCGATCGCATGCAACACCTCTTACTTGATGAGGCTGAATTTACAAAAGAAATGAAAGTCATTCAAGAAGAACGGCGCTTACGAACAGATGATAACCCACAAGCTTTAACCTTCGAGCGCTTCCTTGCTGCAGCACACTTAAGCTCGCCCTATCATCACCCCGTTATTGGTTGGATGAACGATATTCAGCACTTAACTGTGCCTGATGTACGCCGCTGGTACCAACGCTTTTATGCTCCCAATAACGCAACCGTTGTTGTCGTCGGTGATGTACAGTCAGAGGCTGTCTTGGCCCTTGTAAAAAAACAATTTGGCGACCTTAAAAAACAACCGACCTTTAAACGCAAACAGCAAACCGAGCCAAGAGCTCTCGGAAAGAAAATGCTCACGGTAAAAGCGCCAGCTAATATCCCGATTTTGCTTCAAGGCTATACCGTTCCAAGCGTTAAAACAGCCTCATCAAAACATGCTGCTGACCCTTATGTTCTTGAGGTCATTGCAGCCATTCTTGATGCAGGTGAAAGTGGCCGCTTCAGCCAAAACTTAATCCGCGGAAAAGAACAAGCTAGCAGCATTGGCGTTGAGTATAATCTTTATACCCGTTATCAAACACAGTTCATCATTTATGGCGCACCGAGTGCCTCAAACACCATTGAAGGCCTCGCCAACCATATTAATGCTGAGCTAAATGTTTTAAAAACCAACCCAGTCCCTCCTGATGAGCTCAAACGGGTTAAAACACAGCTCATTGCCCAAAAAATCTTTGAACGAGACTCTGTATTTGGCCAAGCCATGGAGCTTGGCTTACTTGAAAGCACCGGTTTAGGCTGGCAGCTTACCAAGCAATATGAGCAACGTATCCGTGCTGTCACAGCAGAAGAAATTCAAGCAGCAGCAAAACATTATTTTGACGATACTCGCATGACTGAAGCACACCTTTTACCTCAAGCAGGAGCATCCCAATGAGACACTTGCTTATCTTTTTCGGCCTTTGGTTTACCTTATTAAACGCAGCCAGCGCTACAAGCACACCTCCTATCCAACGCTGGCAAACAAAACAGGGTACCCCTGTCATATTTTATCAAGCAATGGACATTCCTATGCTCAGTATTAGCCTTGCTTTTCGAGCAGGCGCTGCATATGACGAACAGCGTTTTGGTTTAAGCACACTGACCACACGCCTACTTAATCAAGGTAATGATGGCCTCGATGCGAATACACTCGCAAACCGTCTTGCTGAAACGGGCGCTCAGTTTTCAAGCGAAAATAACCGCGACATGATTGTGTTACATCTTAAAACACTGACAGAGAAAGAAGCGCTAAAACAAGCCACAAACCTTTTTACACGTATCGTCAAACAACCTGACTTTCCCAAAAAAGCATTTGAACGAGAAAAAAATCAACAGCAAATGGCCATTCGACAAGCCTTAGAATCGCCTGACGAAGTGGCTAACCAAACGTTTTTCCGTGCGCTATATCAAGCACACCCATACGCACACCCCATTAATGGTGATTTAAATACGCTAAACGCCATTACACTCAAAGATGTACAGCATTTTCATCAAACTTTTTTTGTCGCTCAAAATGCGACACTTGTACTCGTTGGAGCACTCAACCGAAAAGATGCTGAAGCACTGGCTGAAAAAATTACCTTAACGATTCCCAAAGGCAAAAAAGCACCCATGATTCCGGATGCCAAACCTCTCCCTGAATCCATGGATGTCAACGTCCCCTTTCCCTCTTCTCAGACCGTTCTTCGTCTTGGTCAGCTGGGTATTAATCATCATGACACACGTTATTTCCCTCTCTTGGTTGGCAACTATACCTTAGGTGGTGGTGCACTCGTATCACGGCTTGCTGAGGAACTCCGTGAAAAACGAGGCTTAACTTATGGCGTACACAGTCAATTTGTTCCTATGCCAGAACGAGGTCCTTTTGTGATTGGCTTTTCAACCAAAAACGAGCAAGCTGAAACGGCGGAGACCCTCACTCGCGATACACTCGAAGCTTTTGTTAAAACAGGTCCAAGTAATGCAGAGCTCAAAGCGGCCAAGCAATACCTTATCGGCAGTTTCCCATTATCTATTGCAAGCAATCAAAGCATGGCTAGCATTCTCTTAAAAATGGCCTTTTATGGTCTACCTGATAATTATCTTGACACCTATACAGATAATATTAACGCGGTCAGCACCCAACAAATCCAATCTGCTTTCCAAAAAAGCGTTCACCCCAAACGCTTGCTCCAAGTCATGGTCGGAAAACTATGAAACAAGTGGTTCGTATCATCGCAGGTCTTCATCGCGGAAAAAAAATTAACTTTCCCGATGAACCCGGCTTAAGGCCAACGCCTAGTCGCATTCGAGAAACACTCTTTAACTGGCTGATGCACACCATTCGTGGTGCACGTTGCCTGGATGCTTTTGCCGGCAGTGGGGCACTGGGGTTTGAAGCATGGTCTCGTGGGGCACGCAGCGTTACCTTTATCGAATCATCACGCACTACTTTTTTGAGCCTCAAAAAACAGGCTCTTGCGTTCGACTCAACATCCCTTAAAGTCATTGAAAGCAATGCGTTAACTTACTTGTCAAACCCACCTGCTCAGTTCGATCTCATTTTTATGGACCCTCCCTTTGATAAGCCTGAGCTCTTAGAGCAAAGCATTACTCACCTTGAGGAAAAAAATATCTTATCTGAAAAAGGGTTCATGTATACCGAGTCATCGCGTCCTGTCACACTAAACCCTACCTTGTGGGAAACCCTTAAGGAAAAAAAAGCAGGTCTTGTCTATTATGCCTTACATCAAAAACGAGCGCTTTAAACATGCATTTTAACCTCATCGGACCCGGCCGCGTCGGATTAGCTCTTGCTCATGCGCTCATTAATACAAACCAGTACACACTTCTTGGTGTGTATCATCCACGCCTTACCTCAGCAAAAAAAGCGGTTCAATCGCTCGGATTTGGCACAGCTTATGACACCCTAAAAGCACTACCAGAAGCCGATATCACCTTTATCACAACCAAAGATCCAGACATTGAATCTATCGTCCAAGCCCTTGCAAAAGTCCAGAACTTAAAGCCTAAAAGCCTTATTGTGCATGCAAGCGGTATTTTAAGCTCAGACGTGCTGAAGCCTTTAAAAGAGCAGGGGACCTATATTGGAAGCTTGCACCCCTTAAAGGCCTTTGTCCAAAAAAACAGGCTCGAGCAAAACGCCTTTAAACAGATTTACTGTGCTGTTGAAGGCGATAAAGCAGCTGTCATTCAACTCACAGCCATTGGCCGCCTCCTTGATGCAACTGTTTTTCCCATTCATCCCAAAGAAAAAGCGACCTATCATACCGCGGCTATCATGGCTTCTAATTATTTAGTGACGCTTGCTGCTGAAGCAAGCACTTTGTTTGAATGCGCAGGTATCCCCAAAACAGATGTCCCCGCACTTTGTACAGGCCTCATGCAAACCAGTTTAGATAATTTAAAACAAAGTGATACCGTACAAAATGCTCTGACAGGCCCCCTCATGCGCGGCGATATTAAAACCATTCAAAAACACTTGAAAGCGCTCGAGTCATCCCCATCAAAAACAGCTAAAACGCTCTACAAAACAGCAGGAATTGCCACATTACCACTAACCAACTTAAGCCCTGGCAAGATTCAAAATATCAAGGCACTTTTTCAAATAAAAGACGAACAACATGAACCATAGAATCGCGGCTTTTATCGAAGCCATGCTTCAAAACAACGCAACATCTGGAGTGCTATTGGCCGAAGCAGAAAATGAGCCTAGTGAACCACTTTTGCAATGTTATGCAGCCAGCCTTCATCTCTATGCCCAAACAGATGAAGACACATTAAAAGCAAAGACGCTTTTAAGTCGCACCAAAAAACATGCCGAAAAGTTATCACCCGTCGAAACACTCATGTTTCAAGCAATACAAGCTTGGAGCCAACAAAATTACCTCCGTGCACTCGATTTATTCAAACACGTTCTAACAGTAAATCCTGAGTACTTACTCGCACTAAAATATGCCGAATGGCTTTTTTATGTGATTGGCCAAGCTTTTTATGCCGAACAGTTCCTTCAGCTATGTGAAAGTATAGCGCATCACCACAAACAAAATCCTTATTTTTTATCTATTTATGCCTTTGCCCTCGAGCTAGCTGGCAAGCAAAAAGATGCTTTACTTGTCGCAAACCACGCACTTGTCCTAAACCCCACATTAGCTTGGACTCAACATGCAATCGCCCATACACAGTTAATGCAGGGCAATATCCAAGCCAGTATTACAACGCTTCAAACCTATCAAAACGATTGGGGTATACTCACACCAACACTACAATCACACCTATATTGGCATTTGGCTCTGCTCCATATCGCAAAGCGCCAAGAATCAAGTGCCATGAATCTATTCCATCAACATATTTGGTCTAAAAGCACGCCTCAAAACACCGTTCTGGTGCAACAAGACGCCATTTCTTTTTTATGTCGCATGGAACTTGCCGGCATGCCACAAAGCCAGATCTGGCATGAAATTATTCATGAAATGACCCCTGTGATGACAAACCTTTATATGCCATTTAATAATCTACATTACCTTTATGCTTGTGGGAAAAGTCAACGTGATGATCTCGCAGATGCTCTCCTCAATAAAGTTATCCTACATGCCAAGCAACAAGTTGGGCCCGCACAAATGATCTGGCAAACTGTCGGGCTACCAGCTCTTAGAGGCATATATGCCTTCTCTCTCTCAAAATACCAACAATCAGTTGATATATTTGAGCCCATTTTATCTCAAATAGGCTGTGTTGGTGGAAGTGATGCCGAAATTGAACTCTTTCATATGATATACTGCTTTGCTTTACTAAAGTGTAATGAGAAAAATCAGGCGAAAATGCATTTTGAGACACACCTGATGCATTATCATAAAACCCCTTTACACGAATACTGGTTTTCAACTTAAAATACTTATGAGCCTATTATCCCTCAATCATGTTTCGCTGAACTTGGCCAACAATACCATTCTTAACCAAGTGAATTGGCAAATTCACGCCAAAGAACGTATTGCCCTTGTGGGGCGAAATGGTGCTGGCAAATCAACCTTGCTCAAACTCTTACAAGGCCAGATTACCCCTGATAAAGGCACCATTCAAAAACAAAATAACTTACGTATTGCAAGCCTCATGCAAGATGTCCCTGTCAGTCTTAATGAAACGGTATATCACTTTCTCGTTAAGCAATTAGGCTCCCTTGGAGAAGTATTAACCCAATATTATGAAGCTACTCTTGACAATAACACCACCAAAATGGCTGCCTGCCAAGAACAAATAGACGCTGAAAACGCTTGGGATATCCTCCCCCAAATCGATGCCATGGCAAATCACTTAACACTTCCTTTAAACAGCCCTATTAATAGCCTTTCGGGTGGGATGCGCCGTCGCGCCCTACTCGGTGCTGCCTTACTTGCTAAAGCCGATTTACTACTCCTTGATGAGCCAACCAATCATTTAGATATTCATACCATTGAGTGGCTTGAAACATACCTTAAAAACTATCCTGGAACACTTTTAGTGGTTACGCATGACAGGGCCTTTTTAACACGCATTTCAACCTCAATTGTAGAAATTGATAGAGGCAATCTTCATACTTACGCCTGTGATTACAACACCTATCTAGACCGCCAAGAGGCCATGCGCGCATCAGAGCAGACCCAAAACAAATTATTCGACAAGCGTCTAAAAGAAGAAGAAGTCTGGTTACGCCAAGGCATTAAAGCACGACGAACACGCAACGAGGGGCGTGTCCGAAGCTTAGAGGCCATGCGAGAAACCCGACGTGCACGACGAGAACAAGCAGGGCGTGCAAAATCACTTGCACTGGATGTCACTTCTTCTGGAAAATTAGTCATTGAGGCCGAACAACTCAACTATCAGCTCAAGCAACAACTTTTAATTCGTGATTTTTCATGTCGTTTTATGCGCGGTGATAAAATCGGCATTATTGGTCCTAACGGCTGCGGTAAAACCACACTCATACGCTTGCTTCTTAATGATTTAGCCCCCACATCAGGCAAAGTGCACCTCGGAACAAACCTAAATATTGCTTATTTTGATCAACTACGTCGAGAACTCGATGAAAAACAAACCGTTATGGAAAACGTCGCAGATGGGGCTGATTTTGTAACTATTAATGGTCAAAGCAAACACGTTGCTTCCTACTTACGAGATTTTTTATTTTCACCCGACCGTTTTAACCAACCCGTTTTTTCTTTATCAGGCGGAGAACGCAACCGCCTCTTACTTGCTAAACTATTTGCAAAACCCGTTAATCTGCTCATCATGGATGAGCCAACCAACGATTTAGACATTGAAACCCTCGAATTACTCGAATCCATGCTCGCCGACTATCCTGGCACCTTACTGTTAATTAGTCATGATAGAGCCTTTCTCAATCACATTGTCACCAGTATTTTAGTCTTTGAAGGCGAAGGTCATATTTACGAACATGTTGGTGGCTATGATGATTATTATCGCTACAAAAAAGAAACCCTTGAATTCAAAAAAGATAAACCGCCATTGCAAACCAAAACAAATCATAAACCAAATTTAAATTCATCTGAACAGCGTGAACTCAAGCAATTACCCAAAAAAATTGAAACTTTAGAAAAACAAATTGAAACCATGCACATCGAAATGGCCTCACCCGATTTTTACCAACGCGAAGCCGATGCCATCACACAATTAACCAATAAACTAGAAACACTCGAAGCAACACTCAGCGAAGCTTATGCACGCTGGGAAAGATTAGAAAATAACACTTAACTTTACACATACACTGTAGTTCATCAATCCTAAATTTTTCTAGGATAAACTTTTAGTTTCCGTTAAAATAACGCAACTTCATTCAACCAACCAATACGTTGTCATGCGTTTTTCCTTAATGCTCTATCTTGGTTTGCTGTGTGCTCTTTCAAACGTTCACGCATACACCCCAACCCTTCAAAATATCGATGGACATGAAATCACACTTAAATCACTGAAAGGAAAATGGGTGTACATTAACTATTGGGCCAGCTGGTGCGCGCCTTGCTTGCATGAAATTCCCGAAATCAACCGTTTTTATCAACAGTACAAAACCAAAAACATTGCCATATTTGGTGTCAATTATGATGGCCTTTCTTCAGATGAACAACGTCCTCTCATTGAAAAATATCAACTCAACTACCCAAGCTTAGGCATCGACCCGGCTGATGCATTAAAGCTTGGCGATATTAGAGGCGTTCCCGTCACATTTGTATTTAACCCAGAAGGAAAGTTATTCGATATCAAATACGGTGAACAAACTGTCAAAAGTTTAAGCGCCTACCTTTAATCTTGTCGTGCTGGCACAACCGTTGAGATAGCGTGTTTATAAACCATTTGGGTTACACCATTTTTTAGGGTAATAACACGCTCATCAACATGCTCTATGCTGCCATGTAATTTAATGCCATTCACCAAAAAAATAGAAACAGGAACATGATTATCATGTAACCGTTGCAGAAACGCCATTTCTAACGCATGTGTATCAGACATTGCCTTCTCCTTATTATTTTATGGCATTTATTTGTCTAGTATGATTCATATATGTCGTCAAAAGTATCAAAATCTTTAACTTTTCTACATTTTAACTATTTGAGTGTTGTTATCCCTTATTTTTTCTTTTACTCTGTTTAATAATTTCAAAGGAACTGGAATGATTTTTATGACGCGTTTAATCCGTTTTTGTTCGCTTGCCGCTTTCTTAGTTCATATCCCCACCATTTCATACGCACTCGAGATGTTTAACACGCAAGCCTCTTTCAGCCAAGCTGAATTAAGCCTCGAATATCGCCTTCGAGCCCCCTTCGAACAACCCGAACCAAACGAGCCTTTAGCTATACGAGCCGCGGATTACAGCGATGCAACCCTCATGTTTACAACGGATTCTCCCACCCTTGAAATGCTAACATCTGGCTCTAATGGCATGCTCACTGGTAATTTTCAAAATGCACAGGGAGAAGATACTACATTGGCTTTGGGCTCTTTCCAACGCATATTTCACACCCCTTACAGGTCTCTCGCTAGTTTACCTAGCAACTCAATAATGGCACAACTACTGATGACACCTTCTCAGTTCTCCCCTGTTTTTACCCGCATCTTAGGCCCTCAAAGGACTGTACACGCGATTGGCTGTCTCGCACCTGGTCTTAACTGTCAAAAACTAACACTTAAAACTAATCCACGCATTGTTTTTGGCCTTATTCGAGCTCAAACTTTATTCTCCGCACCTCAAATAACACAGTTTGCTTATGGAAACCCTCAAGCACAAACCGGCATTCAAAGGCCACTGGCTTTTGATTATGACCTAAAAAGGCGAAACGTTTGGAGCCTTGAGGGCAGAGCCGACATCATCACAAAATGGTCTGTAGACCCTGTCACTGGCTTATTTTATGAGCGCAGGCAGGAAACGGCTTATGTCGGCACAGGCGCCTCTGATATAACTGTTTCACCGACCGGTAACGTAGCTTTTATTGCTGATGATAGCGGTGTTACGACTTGCTCTGGTACCGGTGGTGTTTGGAGTAACTGCAAGCCCTTACCCAATACTGGAGCTCCCTTAGCAAACATACGGTTCGTAAAGCTTAACGTCACAGGACGAATGCTGTGGGCTATTTCACGAACAGATGCAGCCCTTTTCGGCTGCCCCATCAATCAGGCTACTGGCATCACTCACTGTAAGAAATTTACCAATACGGGTCCAGTACTTACCCTCCTAGGTAGGCCCGCTTTCATCGGCACCAGAATGGCTATTGCTGCTGGAGATACTGTGGCAGCTTGTCAGGTTAATATGGCAGATGCCTCATATGCATGCTTATCGGTTATCGATTTTGGCGCACCGGTTACCGGTATCTCCAACCCTATAGACGTTGATCTTACCCCTGGAGCCCGACAAGCTAGCTTTGTTGTAACTCTCCGTGACACAAGTGAGGCTTACCCAAGTACCGTACAAACCCTTACCATTAAGGAAATAGGAGATACTTTCACTGCCACGGCGACTCAGGCAACGCCTAATGTGATAGACGCAGCGGCAGTAAGCCCTGTGGCGCTTTAAAGATGTGTTTAATCCAGCCCATGAAAAATAAGATTAACAATAAGGACCAAGCATGATTAAATTTAAAAAAGTTTTGACCACTACCTTGTCTCTGCTCTTAAGCATGACTTTACATGCAGGCACAGCAGCCGAAAAAACCGATAAGGGGTTTAGTCTTGATGATCTAAAGTCGAAATTTAGTCTTGATGACCTTAAGTTAAGCAAACTCAACGAAGATACTTCTTGGCTCTTACATATAGGGGGATTCTTTTCTCATCAAGGGGTAGAACAACATATTAATTTAAACGGTTTAGTCGGTAACGACTATAGCCCAACCCGAAGAAACTCGGGCAATGTGATTGTGGGAGTTGGCTTATTAAGACCCGGAACATCATATAAAACCGTTGATTTTGAGTACGGTGTGCAATTGTATTATTTGTCCGGAACCACAACCAGTGGTGTGATTAGTATAGAAAACGTACTTCCTAATCTTTCTTACAGCTATACCACAACCTTCTTACCACTCTATGCAAACGTAAAAGCGAATATTGAAACCCAGTTTGATAAAACCAAACTAACACTCGATGTAGGGGTTGGACCTGACTTTATGACCTTAACCCGCTATAGAGAAGCACCTCGCACTGCGGCAACCATTCCAAATAGCTTTTATTCCAGACAAACAAAAACACAATTTGCGACCTTATTTGGGGTAGGGCTTAAATCTGACAAATTTGCAGATGGCGGCTCGCTTGAAATTGCTTACAAGTTTTTCTACCTCGGCCAAAGCAAATTCACGCCTAATAACAACCAAGTACTCAATAGCTTAAATACAGGCTCTGTATTTGCGAATGCAATTACACTCACCGCTCGAACTTAATCTCGATTAGCGCATGAAAAAATCTGTTTTCATGCGCTAATACTTGCAAATAAACACATGAATCATTAGATTATTAATAATCATAATCAACCGTTGAATCATGATGCTCAAACGCTCATTTACTACTTTTATTTTTTTATGCTTCGGTTTAAATACATATGCATCAAACATCACCGTAAAAATCTATGGGACTGGTGATGAACATCAAGCTAAAGGAACCATCTCATTTGAAGACAGTCCCGGTGGCCTTTTAATCAAACCTCACTTACATGATTTACCGCCAGGCCCTCATGGTTTTCATATACACCAAAATCCGAGCTGTCGTAACGAAGGTATGGCTGCAGGCGGACACTTTGATCCAAAACAAACAAATACCCATCTTGGCCCTTATGAAAATGGGCATCAAGGTGATTTACCCGTGATATATGTGAATGCCGATAATGAAAGCTCCTCTTCTTTAATAGCGCCTCATCTTAATATTGAAAACATCAAGGGACATAGCATCATTATTCATGCTGGTGGAGATAATTACACAAACGCCCCTCCTATGGGTGGCGGAGGCCCCCGAATTGCTTGTGGTGTTATTCGGTGACCAAGCCCACCGATTGGCTATGGGCACTCCTTGCTTTTATTTTACTGGGAGCACTCTTTTTTTATTTTTTCCAGCGAATCCTAATTTATGTTCCCTCAAAAATAACACCAAACAGAAAAACATTTCATGCAGAAGACATGCAACGTGTTCGTTTTAGCACGCTTGATAACATTTCTTTAAATGCCTGGTATAAATCCGCCGCCAACAGAAAACCTACCGTGATTATTTTTCATGGCAATGCAGGACATATTGGCTTTCGTGCACCCCTTGCACATCAATTGATTCAACATGGTTTTGGGGTTCTTTTGCTCGAATATCGCGGATATGGTGGTAACCCAGGAAAACCAACCGAGCAAGGCCTTTATCAAGATGCCCGTGCAGGAATAGCCTTCCTAAAACAACAAGGTATATCCACTCAAAACATCGTTTTATATGGAGAATCTCTCGGCACAGGCGTTGCGACACAAATGGCAACAGAACACCCTAAAACATGTGCACTTATCTTACAATCACCTTATACAAATCTCGCTGCAATAGGACAATATCACTATCCGTGGATTCCCATTGCCCCTTGGGACAAGTTTGATTCACTAGGACGCATTAAAAGCATCCACACCCCCCTTTTAATCCTTCATGGTACCCAAGACACCATTATTCCTTTTGCAGAGGGCAGAAGCTTATTTAAAGCCGCCAACCAACCCAAACAATGGGTTACACTCGAAAATCAGGGTCACGGTGGATTATGGACACCTGATTTTATCAAAAAAGTCAGTGGTTTTATTGAGCATCACTGTAGATAACCCAACCGACTATACCACCCCTGTAAGTCATATCTTACAACTTAACCCGCGTTTCACATCGTGACACGCTTAAGGAAAACGGTATACTTGTTTTCCAAGGGATGACAAGGATTGTCTGACAGGATGTCACCTTACACATCTATATTTTCTGCATTCAAGGCGTTTGTTTCTATAAACTCTCGTCGTGGCTCAACATGATCACCCATTAGTGTCGTAAAGATTTGATCTGCCGAAACAGCATCTTCAATCGACACTTGCATCATTCGACGAACTTCCGGATCCATTGTTGTTTCCCACAACTGATCTGGATTCATCTCACCAAGCCCTTTATAACGCTGAATCGTCTGCCCACGCTTTGCTTCTTTCATGAGCCAAGTAACAGCCTCGTCAAATGAATCGACCATTTCGGTTTTTTCACCTCGCTTAACATAAGCGCCTTCTTGCACGAAGTCTCCCAACTGTTCACCTAACTCTAATAACTCTCGATAATCTTTCGATAAAAACCATTCCAACGGAAACACAATCACGTGTTCAACGCCATGCTGAATAACCGTTACACGCGGCAAATAACCTTCGCTAGCCTCTTCAGGAACCACATCAACAACAAAACGCTGAACAGTGCTTTCTGCTTGCGCTAAACGTAAAAGCAAGGCTTCAGTCCATTCTTTTACATGCCCCTCATCTTTTAGGTGCTCTGCTTCAAGCATTGGAATAAATACCAAAGCCATTAAAACAGCCTCATGATAACGACGGGCATGGCGTGCGACAATTTTTTCAACGCCCCGATACTGCTGAACCAAGCTCTCAAGCGCACCGGCCGAAATAGGGGGCGCATCTTTAGATGGAAAAAATATTGCTTTATCTAAAGCCGCTTGTGTTAAGTGCTCATAGAGTGCATCGTCATCTTTTAAATAACGTTCTTGCTTACCTTGTTTAAGTTTATAAAGTGGTGGTTGCGCAATATAAATATACCCACGTTCTATTAAATCTGGCATTTGACGATAAAAGAAGGTCAGTAACAACGTTCGAATATGTGCACCATCCACATCAGCATCAGTCATAATGATAATACGATGATAACGTGTCTTATCTGGATTATATTCTTCACGACCAATCCCACAACCCAATGCCGTAATCAATGTTGCCACTTCTTGAGAAGCTAACATTTTATCAAATCGAGCTTTCTCGACATTCAAAATTTTACCTTTCAGCGGTAAAATAGCTTGAAAACGCCTATCACGCCCTTGTTTGGCTGAACCACCCGCCGAATCTCCCTCTACCAAATAAATCTCTGAAAGTGCCGGATCTTTTTCCTGACAATCCGCAAGCTTACCCGGTAAACCTGCAATATCTAGCGCCCCTTTACGTCGCGTCATGTCTCGAGCACGGCGCGCTGCTTCACGCGCACGAGCCGCATCAATGATTTTTGAAACAATTCCTCTTGCAAGTCCCGGATTTTCCAATAAAAAATCATTTAATTTTTCAGTGACCAGTGATTCCACAACCGATTTAACTTCTGATGACACTAATTTATCTTTAGTCTGTGAAGAAAACTTCGGATCAGGTACTTTTACAGATAAAACAGCGGTTAATCCTTCACGTGCATCATCACCTGAAGTGGCAACTTTAGCTTTTTTTGCAAATCCTTCTTGCTCAATATATTGATTTAAAGTTCGCGTTAAAGCCGAACGAAATCCTGCTAAGTGTGTACCACCATCACGCTGTGGAATATTATTTGTAAAACACAGTAAATTTTCTTGGTATGAATCATTCCACTGCATTGCTAAATCAACAACAACTCCCTCTTTTTCACCTTGCATAGAAAAAGCTTGAGGCATAATAGGAGTTTTATTTTGACTTAAATAAGTGACAAAAGCTTCAATACCCCCATCATAATGGAACGTTTCTTTTCCACCATCCCGCTCATCAGTCAAATGAATACAAACACCCGAGTTTAAAAATGCAAGCTCTCGCAAACGCCTTGCTAAATGATCATATTTAAATTCAATGTTAGAAAAAGTATCAGGGCTCGGTTTAAACCAAATTTCGGTCCCTGTTTTATCCGTTTCACCGACAACAGCAATCCGGGCATCAGGTACACCATGGCGATAATGTTGCTCATGAATTTTTCCGTGTCGCTGAATCGATAGCTTTAATTCCTCTGAAAGAGCGTTCACAACAGAAACACCTACACCATGTAAGCCACCTGATACCTTATAGGAATTATCATCAAACTTTCCGCCAGCATGTAAAACAGTCATGATAACTTCAGCAGCTGAAAGCCCTTCTTCTTCATGAACATCAACCGGGATACCACGCCCATCATCATTAACCGTGACAGATTCATCGGCATGAATGATGACGTTAATTGCTTTACAATGCCCAGCTAAAGCCTCATCAATGGCGTTATCCACCACCTCAAAAACCATATGATGCAACCCTGAACCATCATCTGTGTCACCAATATACATCCCGGGGCGCTTTCTAACCGCATCGAGCCCTTTAAGAACCTTAATATTACTGGAATCGTAACTACTGTCACCTGCACTCATGAAGGATCCTTTTAAACGAAGGAATTTTTAAATTAGGCAAGTATTGTAGCATGAACAGGTGAAGACTTATATGAGAAGTCCCAAGCCCCCACCTGAGTAAAAGCAACTCTATTTGGTTAAATAAAAATATGCTTGCGTATCTAGCCAACTACTGCGCAGTTAGAGGTATCAATGCCCACTTTTACAAACGCCATACGCACATCGTTTATATTATAATCATAATCTTTTGTTGCAGCTGTCACCCCACAAGCAGCTTCAGTAAGTGTTGTCATACTCGAAGTCCAATAATTCATATTGGCTTTGACCATCACATTAAACGCCTTTCGAACGTCCCAACCTTTTGTCGTTGCAATGAGGTAAAATGCTTTATTGAAAATACCTGCACCTCCATGTACTTCAGTATTGTCAAAATCACTCATATGATCGATTGAGCGACCATCTTTTTTCGGATTATCCAAGTAACGCATTGCGCCCTCATCTTTATTGATATCTCGTCCAATGTCCCACGTGTTTTTTCCTGTCGCATAATATTGCATCGCTATTGCAGCTGCATCAGAAAATGCCTCATGTAATGCCCCCATTTGAGGTTCTGAGGAATCAAGGCCTGAATGCTGCTCGGTAAAACCATGACTAATCTCATGCGCTGCAATACCCAGTGAGGTTAGCGGATAAAACATAGCTCCACCATCACCAAAAGTCATTTGCTCACCATCCCAAAAAGCATTATCAAAATTTCGCCCATAATGAACACGCATATTTAATTTCATCGGCGTTTTACCATCTGCTTCAACCAAAGCGGGAACACCGTACCAGTCACGATAAAAATGAGTTACAACGTTCGCACCATAAAAAGCATCCAAGCTCGGCGAATACCCACCATTCACCTCATCCTCTTTCCAACGCATGCCATTATTATCGATACTTAACCAAAAAAGAGAATTTGAATTATTTTCATTTGCACAAGGAAACATTTTAACGCCACCATAAGACATGTCATATATCGAAATATCATCATTCACTAACGCGCAATAATTAATTTTATAACGCATCACTGCATCCTCTACTTGATATTCAAAATACTTGCCTTTCATTGCGGGAGAATGGCTCTCATCACCGTCATAAATGACTTCACCTATTTTTTCATTACCGCCAACCCCGCCGACAAGTGCTTCCTCCATTCCTCCTGAATTTGCTGATAAAACAGCATCCCATTTACGGTAGATATGCAATGACTCCGCATCCATAATCGTGGTTGGTCGATGCGCACCTGTTGCACCATCATCATAGAAAAAGCTCACTAAAAATGCGTAATGTGCCTGTTTAGCTTTATCAACATAAACGATCGTTTTTACAGATTCTTTGGTATAACTTAATGTTGCAGCGCCTCGTTTTTTTTCAAATATCGATTTGGCTTTTTGTATCGCTTTTTCTTTCTGGGAATTCAATAGCCTATGAGTAGGTACTACTCCCAAATCTTGTTCTAACCCTTCATACATCACACCATTCATCAATGTGCGCTGATTCAAGTTAGCATGCAATCCTAACTGATGATTTACTTTTGGAAGATGAACAACCGATGTCGCATTCCATACAGGTAGCCCCGAATACATTTGTTGAAACCGTATATGGCTTGTTTGGTTAAAATCAATATCTGTTCTCGTTTTATTTAATTGATTAGAACCTGAGGCTGCAGTCGGATTTACCAAAAGATAGGGCTTAATATAATTGCCGGTTTGATGACTCAAATCAATTCGAGTAGCAGCCAAAGCAGCATTGGTTAACAAAACCGTAACGAGCATAACTATCAATTTCTTATACATAGCACATCCTAAATATATTTAAAGCGACATAAAAAAAAGAAAAACATCTAACAATATGGAGAAGAGATTTTACGCAGGTGAGTATACGCTTATGAATAAAAAAAACAATATATGGTAATAAAATACACTTAGCAAGTTTCACGTGAAACATCGCCCGCCTTCAATTGAAAAAAAGAAACCTCCTCTTTTAAAAACTTTTCTCTAAAAAAAGCTGGATCAATTGAGGTGAAAAAAAACTGTCCTTCAAAACGCTGAAGCACTTCAAAGAAGCGACTAACATGTGCTGCATCAAGCTCTGTTGTAATATCATCAAATAAATAAGTACAAACACCTGGCAACAATTTTGCTTGGGCAAGTTTTAAAGCAATCAAAACTATTTTTTGTTGTCCTCGAGACAAACTTTGTTTGGCCTTCTGTCCTTGTGTTTCAAATAAAACATCAGCTTGATGCGCGCCAGAATGTGTATATTGCCGCTGCAAGTCCATCTCAAACTGCGCTTCTAATATTTCGTCCAACCCCATTCCTGTTTTTTTTCTATCCCAACCTTTATCATATGCAATTTGACATAAAAATGGGGTGAGTATTGGTAAAATCTCATTAAATGCTCGAGACCAATTCTCAAAATAAGCCGCTCTAAATTCATCTAACACATACGACAAGCTAACCAGCTGCTCATCCCACGGTGCACACTGACGTCGATTTGCTCTTTCACGGAGCAATACATTTCGCTGCTTTAAAACACGTTTATAATCTTTCCAAACAGTATGATAGTCAGGTTCCACGTGAAACAATCCCCAGTCAAGCAAACTACGCCGAACAGCCGGACCCGCATTCATAATTTCAAAAATATCTTGGTAAAATACCTGACATGGTAAACGTTTTGCTAGATCACTACTCCGTTGGCACTTACTCTGGTTTAAGCGAACGACGGTCCCTGTTTTAGCCTTTTGAATACTAATTGAATCACCCATCAACAGCTCACCAAATACTGTTAAGTTGAGTGCATCGTATGAAAGCAGAGCCAGCGTTTCACGTGAACGAAATGAATGTCCGCTGCCTAATAAATAAATAGATTCCAACAAAGAAGTTTTACCACTTCCATTCGGGCCAAAAAACACATTAAAACGCTGATTCAAATCCAATCTTGCTGTCGCAATATTTCGAACATGCTGAATATCTAAACGAGTCAGACTCATATTTTCATGGGCATGATAATATATTGATATTGTTCATCAAGTGGTGATTCAACCAGAATACTACTATCTGTGGTCGAGAAAGAAAGTTTAACCGCCCCTTCTGGAAGCACCGCTAAAACGTCAAGCAGGTAACCTGCATTGATACCAATTTTAAGCTCATCTCCTTCTGTTTCAGCTTCAAGCGATTCAACAGCTTCTTCTTTTTCTTGATTATTCGCAATCAGTGTCAAAAGATTAGGTTGTAAATGCAACAAAATTGCCTTTGATTTCTCATGAGCCAAAATAACAATCCGGGACAAAGCGCGCTTTAAAGCATCTCTATCAAGAGAGATCGATTTATCCTGGCCTCGTGGAATAGCCTTAGTATAGGGTGGAAAACGAGCCTCCACTAATTTAGAAGAAAAAGTATATTGTTCAGTAACTAACCTCACATGCTTTTCACTCGCAGAAAAGGTAACTGTTTCATCTGTAATTGTTTGAA
Organism: Gammaproteobacteria bacterium; assembly: GCA_022600575.1. Taxonomy (GTDB): domain Bacteria; phylum Pseudomonadota; class Gammaproteobacteria; order Legionellales; family Legionellaceae; genus JAALKW01. Next base: position 61,146 of record JAHZKF010000050.1, read on the forward strand.
GCAAGCGCAACATATCTTGGACTGCTTTTCGAGGCACAAGCAAACGATGTCGAGCATCTCCCATTTCCGTCAAAAAATGAACAACCGCCATACGATGGCCATCAGTTGCTACAGCGGTTAACCCTTCTGAATCAAACTCTAAAAACAAACCATTTAAAAAAACACGTACATCTTGTTGAGACATTGCAAAATGAGTACATTGAAGCACACGGGTTAATGCTGTCGTTGGTAACACTACTTCAAGCTTACTCGCTTCATCTTGCATGTAAGGATAATCATCAGCAGGAAGTGTCGCTAATTTGAAATGGCTTCGCCCTTCTTTAATAGATACTGCTTCATTTTGACACACTATTCGCGGTATTGCCTTATCATCTAACGATCTTATAATATCCAAAAACTTTTTAGCTGAAACAGTAATAGCACCTTCTTTTTCTTCTGTTTGGCATGGTATTCGCGCTGTTATTTCTATTTCAAGATCAGTCGCTGTAAGGATTAAATGTTGCGCTTTCAAAGACAATAAGAGATGAGATAAAATAGGTAACGGCTGTTTTCTGTCCAGTGCACCTGAAACCATTAATAACGGATTTAACAAATCACATTTTGAAATATTCAATTCAAACATCATTATCACTCCATCAAGAAGAAAGAATACGCATTAAATGTTTATAATCATCCGAAAAATCACCTGCTTCTTGAATCAGTTCCTTTATTTTCCGACAAGCATGAATCACCGTTGTATGATCACGGCCTCCAAAATGGTCTCCAATTTCAGGCAAGCTATGATTGGTTAATTCTTTAGCAAGCGTCATCGCCATTTGTCGTGGCCTTGCAATTGAGCGACTGCGCCTCTTTGATAGTAAATCAGCCACTTTGACTTTATAGTACTCAGCTGTTGTTTTCGTAATATTTTCAAGTGTAACCAGCTTATCTTGTAGCGCTAATAAATCACGTAACGCTTCATTCACAAATTCAATCGTAATCGCTTTACCAGTAAAATGTGCGTTTGCTATCACACGTCTTAATGCTCCTTCCAACTCACGCACATTTGAACGAATCCGTTTTGCAATAAAAAAAGCAACCTCATAAGGCAGTTCAATATTAGAGCTTTCTGCTTTACTCATCAAAATAGCAACACGTGTCTCTAACTCAGGGGGTTCAACTGCAACTGTTAGTCCCCAACCAAAACGAGACTTAAGACGCTCTTCAACACCCACAATTTCTTTAGGATAACGATCACTGGTTAAAATAATTTGCTGCTGCCCTTCTAATAAAGCATTAAATGTATGAAAAAATTCTTCTTGTGAGCGATCTTTTCCTGCAAAAAATTGAATATCATCAATCAGCAATGCATTCAATGAACGATAAAATCGTTTAAATTCATTAATCGCATTTGTTTGTAAAGCTTTTACCATATCTGCAACGAAACGTTCCGAATGCAAATATAAAACACGCGCATCCGGATTTTTCATCAAAATGTCATTACCTATCGCATGCATCAAATGTGTTTTTCCTAAACCAACCCCTCCATATATAAAAAGTGGGTTATAGGCATCTCCCGGCCTTTCCGCCACTTGAAGAGATGCAGCACGCGCTAATTGGTTAGAGTTCCCTTCTACAAAAGTTGAAAAAACAAATTTTTCATTCAGATATGTATTTTTAAAATGATCACCTGCTTTTTTAATATTGACAGGTCTTGCCGTTTGAGAAGATGTTGATGTTTGCGTTACTTCTTTTTGAGTATTGGCTTGCGGCATACTTGAACCAATTTCGATACTAACCATCTTGATAGTGCTTTCACTAAATTGACCTGCCAACTCTTGAATACGTGAATAAAAGTTTTTTTTCACCCACTCAACAACGAAACGATTGGGTGCTAATAAAGTTAATGTTTCATCCACTTGATTAGGACTAAGCTGCAGTGGTTTCAACCACGTATGGAATTGCTGAGGTGTAAACTCAGACTCGAGTACCCCCAAACATTTTTCCCAAACTTTCACAGCCACAAAACACTCCTCACCCAAAAGGTAATTACAAAATTAACTCAACTTGATATATATAAACACAAAGAAGACAAACGTACACGCTTTCTTAGCTGAAGGTTTAGATAGTGCCATCGAGAAACAATATCAGCAAGTGAAAAAAATTGTACAGCTCTAAAATAAAATTTAAATTAATCTTCTTTCAAAAATGAACTTTTAGTGGAAAACCCTTGAAAAAAGAGAGGGATAGGATGAGGATAAAGGTATATATGATATAATTACTTAAGTTATCCAGATCTAATTCTCTCTTTAAAGCAGTGCTTTTACACACAGAAAAAAACCATCTAACTTATTAATAAATAATATAAAAAACAAATAA
>JAHZKF010000051.1 GCA_022600575.1 Gammaproteobacteria bacterium
ATACATCATGAGTTCCATTTTTTCAGGATGGTTCCGTGGATTCTTTGTGGTGGTTTTGTAATAACCTGTTCCCGCGGTTGATTCCATTTTTACTTTTACTGTCACAGCAGCCATGGGGGTATTCCTCTTTTACGGGTTAAATTTTCTCGCCTTTTGCGCGAAGTTTATTGAGTACGGTTTGGATACCAAGCTTATCGATGATACGAAGGCCTTTCGTACTAATTTTTAAGGTAATAAAACGTGCTTCTTCTTCAACCCAAATTCGGTGATTTTGGATGTTAGGAATAAAACGCCGTTTAGATTTATTGTTGGCGTGGGAGACCCTGTTTCCTGTGGTGGGTCGCTTGCCTGTTATTTGGCATACTCGTGACATGCTGTTGCTCCGCAATGTTTAATTCAAAATGTTGAGTCGCGTTTTATACCAAATAATCACTTGGGATGCAATTAAAAAATGTATAAAAGAGGTGACAAGGGAGTCACTTTTGTTTACAATAGGGAAACTTTGATTTATTTTTAGGCAGTTTAATGGATAAAGTGCTATATCGCACCATTAAGAGTTTTACGCTACGTGCAGGACGTTTAAGCCCTCGCCAAGCACGTGCTTTAGAGGAGTGGTTGCCGAACTATGTTTTACCTATGCAAACCTCGCCATGGTGTTTGACTGATGCTTTTGGACGTACCGCAGATACAATTGTTGAAATCGGTTTTGGAATGGGACAATCCCTCGTTCAAATGGCACAAGAAAGGCCTGACGTTAATTTTTTGGGAATAGAAGTGCATCGTGCAGGTATTGGGAGCCTCGTGGCTGATGTACATGATATGGGGCTTACAAATGTACGTGTTGCGCCATATGATGCAGTTCAAGTGTTTCAACAATGTATTGCGCCATGCACATTAGCTGGGATTCAAGTGTTTTTTCCGGATCCATGGCCCAAAGCACGGCACCATAAGCGGCGCTTGATTCAAGCCGATTTTGTGAGTGTATTGGTAGAAGCGATTAAGATGCAGGGATTTTTACATTGTGCAACAGATTGGGAAGATTATGCCAATCATATGCTTATGGTGTTGAATCAAGAAGATTTATTATGTAATCAGGCAATAGATGGTGCATTTTCACCTAAGCCTGATACACGGCCATTGACCAAATTTGAGGCTCGGGGGCAACGTTTAGGTCATGGAACTTGGGATTTGATGTTTAAACGAGTGAAATAGCACTTAGGATGTGCGTTGTGGTACTTGGATGGAAGATGTGGAAAAAAGAAAGTTGTAGGTGTGTTTTATGATAACAGCAGCTTACACCGCATTGATGACAAATGTTGATGATGCTCAAAAAATGTATAAAGCATCCATGGCTATGCTCAAAGATGTTTCTGTGCCACTCGCATTATTAAATGATGGCACCTTGTTTTCTGAGACCGTTCATGAGTTAAGAATGTCCTTATTGGATGGTGTATTAAAAAAACCAATTGGTTTTTTATTCTTAAAGAAACTGTCAGAAGCAGAAAATAGAGTTGCTGAAGCGAGATCAAAAGTAGGTGATGATGCCAATGTAGAAGCAGCATCGATAAAATTTGCAGACGCCGTTAGAAGAGCTAAGGAAGCCGCTAAAAGAACTAAAATTAAAAGAGATTCCGAAGTTGCAAAGAAAGCTGCAAAGGCCGCGTTAAAGACTGCGGAAGCGATAGCAAAAACGGTAGAAGCCATAAGTGAGGCGGCTTTAAGTAGTCCTGAGCAACAAGTGCTTGCAAGTGCATCAGAAAGTGCTGCAATTGAAGAAGAAAGGGCTGTGGCTGAGCTAGAAAGGGTTATACTTGATGCGAGCAGTGAAGAAGTATGTGCAGCAGCCGAACAAAAGGTTATTGAAACAGCAAAAAATGCTTTAGACGCAAAGAATGCGTTATTAACAGCACCTGATACACGAAGTGAATCAGAACGAGTAAAAGCCGAACTCATTGAAACCATTAATTCCCTTGTAAGGTATATTGCTGAAATCTTAGAAGAGCACCAATGGAATGAGCATTTTTTAGCTGAGCTTGGAAGGCCAAGGCCTGAGGCACAAGGTGAGCCTTTTGTTGAACGTGATGAAGATTCTTCTCAAGTCTCTCAATTTCAGGTTCTTCAAATTAAAAAATTAATGAATTCGCTTTATCATCTTGAGCATGGGTTAAAAGCGATTGAATCACCTGAGCTAAAAAATATTTTGGAGTATCTTGCCGATGAAAAACCAGAAGAGCCAGTTTCCCAAGTTCCGCAAGCCTATAGTATAGGTGGGACCCTTTTATCAGCGGCTTCCTATTTAAATCCTTATAATTGGGCTGTGTCAGCTTATAATACGGCTGCGTCAACCTATACAGCGAGTAAAATTACGTTTAAGGGTTATCAAATTGTCTATCATATTTATCGTGCATGTAATTTATTGACACACATTGAACCTGAATTTTTGAGTGCCTTTGGGCCTGAATGGGCGTGGATACAAAAGCATTTACATTCGGAAGGTTTGGCAAGCAAGATAGCCATGTTTAAAACATTATGGGCTAATCAAAATAGCTCAGAGAATTTGAAAAAAATGGCTTATCTACAAGGCGTTTTATTGGATCAATTAAGGCCTAATAAAATGGGTGGAGCTGATTACTCGCTATTGATTCAATTGGCGACAGGTTTTGGTGAAGCACTTGATCATAAAACAGAAGATTTACAAGTTTCTTTTTCAGATTCAGGTGAGGCATTTAAAACCTTAAAAAAATGGTTGAGTGGGGTACTTAAGGCTGAGACGGTTGATAAATTCGAAGCATTGGTTTCTGAAGAAATCAGAGCACGGCCAGAAGATGAGAAAAAAAGACTGAGTGAATTAAACGATATTGCTCCTAAATTAGCAAAGGCGTTTGGTCGGTTGAGTGGAAGAGGAATGTTCTTATCTTTTGATATCGTACATTACGTTTCGATTGCTTGGTATACATCAAAGCTTATTTCGGATATTGCTCAAAAAACAGCTGTATTAAGTGGTACCTCGCAAACGGTTATTCGGGAAATTGTGGTTGGATTTAGAGATGAATTTTTAGCAGAGTTGGTTGGAGCTGTAGATAAAGCTGAAGAAGCGCTTTTGTGTGCACCAGGTAGCCTAACAGGACCTCTTATTGCCCAGTTAGATGTTTATTACAAGATGATCATCGAAAAAAGTACTTTTGTTAATTTGACACAATTAGGGCCACTGCAAAGTGAAGCATTCACTAGAAAACGACTTGAAATGGCTCGGGCACGACGCGCTAGATATTTGGAAGAAGGGCGAGAGGTTGATGAGATATTGATACCGGCATTAGATTGTTTGACGAACGCTAATCCAAATGATGCTGAAAAAGAGACAATGGCAAGGATGTATCAATTACTTCAGCCTCATATTGAAAGTGTGGATGCAGGGCTGAGTAACGAACTGATAGCACGTTGGAGCAATGTTGATGATCAGCCTGAATATCCTGTGATAGCCTCACTTTCAGAGAATGATGCAGATCAAGCCGCAATGCAAAAAACCATTCAAGCCATTCGGATTCGATTAGATAGAATCAAGCGTACGAAAACACTCGCCATTCAAATGACAGATGACTTAATAGAGGCATCTCTTTTCTCTGTGCATCCGACCTTGCGAGATGAGCCTGTCAAACCAGTGGTAGGAAGCGCACCATCTGAAGTGAGAGAAGTAACCTGTTTTGGGGATTTAACGCCTGCATCTAAACGCAAAGTTGAAGGATATTTAGTTGCGGATAATACTGAGGGAGTGATTAAGTCTGATAATCCGGATGAGCCTGATAGGCCTGATCCAACGAAAGATTCGAGCATTAAAAAAGTAGAAAAAGTACTGGATTCGACACGGGCTAATATTCAAAAGTACGGAATAGATCCAGAAGGAAATCATGATTCGTCTTTAAGTTTGACACATGTCACTCATACTTTAGGGGAATTAAAAGATTCTTGTGGTATTGTGCAAAATTTACATGATGTTAATTCAAAAAAAGATTATGTTAGCCAGGGGATTGAGCAGGTTACTTATGTTGGACAGACAATTGAGTTGTTTAATTCTTGGATTAAGGCGTTTGTAGCCATTAAACCTTTTGGTGAGGCGGTACATGGCGCTTATACGAGCGGAAGTGAAAAGCTTAAAAGAACCTGTGAGGCACAGACGCGACATTATCGTTTACCTGAGAGTGCTGCTTTACCCGATTTGGCTTATTCTGGAATGCATGCAGCGTTGACAGGCCCTGTCCACTTTAAGGCATTAGCAAAGGGTCAATCACATTTATCTGAAACAAGCAAAAAACAGGCACATACTGAGGCAGAGGCTTTTGCTGATGAAGTGGGCGTATTGGCAGAGCACGTTAGTATTGATGAGTGGTTTATTCGATATCCTGTGTTGGCATATGATGCGGGACATATGTTGGTTCAGCGTTTAATGTCACGAGAAACCATCGATCAAAAGGTTGTTAAAACCATTAATAAATTATCAGGATCTGCTTATAAAACAGTGGTGGAACATGGATTAGAGGGACTTAATAATCATGTTTTTCATGAGTTGTTATGTGCTTCAGATGATATGGAGCGCGTACTGACGCTACCACCAGGGACTTTATCTTTACCGCTTGAAGGGGCAGTAGATGATTATATGAAAGCCTTTTTAGACCCACTAAGCGTGCCTTCAGAAAAATATTTTAAAGTAAGGGTTAATAAAGAGTCGTTCATAGAACGGGCGACACGACAGCCGCATGGTAGTTCACATGCAGCATTTTTTGATAAGCGCCTTAAAGAAGATGAGCTGATTAAAAAGCGGGAAGCAGTTGTGCGCGCAGAAGCAATTGATAGGGTCTTTGAACTTGAACTTATGCGGACACAAAAGACGAAAAAGTTTGAGTTAAAGCATGCAAATAAATTGTATTTGAATGCTTTGAGAAAAACACTGAGACCGGCTATGCAAACTCTGGCCTCAGAAGATAAAGATACAGGTGGGTTTGAAGATAGAGTATTTGATTTGATGTACAAACTGCCGATTGATGATTTGAGTGTTTTTGATGAAAGTGCTAATAAAGGCTCTTGTCGTCTGGATGCGATGCGTGAATATATTTCAAATCTAGAGGCTTATTTAAAGCCAACGTATGCTGAGAAGCATGGATTTTTATTTTATTTATTTGAAGATAAAAAAACGCATGCAAAAAAATTAAAACTGGCTCAAAAACTGCGGGCATTGGTCGATGATAAAAGTAAGCTGCCAAGCGTTCGCATTAAAACTATACAATCGCTTTTGAATGAGCCTGAATTTAAAAAAGATATGTCAACTTACAGCGCGTGGTTTTCGTTTACAGGGCTTTTGCGTGCAGTTGTATGGCTTTTGAGTTGTGTTTGGCTTTGTTCGTTTAAAACAGCAGGTATGACAGCGGTTGATGCTTTAGTTCGAGCAGCTGATATGACGGTGTCGGAATTACAAGTGTTTGATGAATTATATGCAAAAGATTATCGTCGTTTGGATGCTATGCTTAAGCAAGTTACATTGCTTGAGACCTATTTAAATCCTAAAAAAGATAAATCTTATGTAGAACGCTTTAAATTATTTGAAAATAAAGAAACGCAAGCGCAAAAACAAAAATGGGTTAAAAAATTGCGACATATTGCAGAAGACAAAGAAAAAACAGGAAAAACAATCAGTCAACGTATTGATGCTATGCGTGATGTGATGGCTGATCCTGAGTTTAAGCGCGATATGTTAGCTTATTCTGCAATGGATAATGGTTTTACGTTTGAAGCATTTAAGCGTGGTGTGCTTTGGCTTTTGTCGTGTGTTGGGCTTTATACTTTGCCTTGTGCCGGTGAATATTATGGTATAACTCGGGCGGCGAATCCTAATACTTCATACAAAGAAAGTCCTTTAATTGATGTGGGTTTATTTCGTAAAAGTGTGCCTTCTACAGAGCGAAATTATACCGCAGAATCGGCTTGTGAGAAGCTTGGTTTAGCTTCAGCTGCTTAATTGGCTTGCGTCTGTTCGTGAACCCCCCTAAAATCCTACTTTTCGTTTGGAAACATTGGGGAGTGGTTTATGGGATGGGATGGGCCTGATAAAGACAAAAAACCGTGGGGTTCAAAAGATCAGCCACCTGATTTAGATGAAGCCTTAAAGCGCTTACAGCGCCAAATTAAGAAAATGTTTTCAGGTGGCGGTAAGCCAGGTAGCCCTTTAAAGTCAGTGGGAGCCTCTGATGAAAAATCAGACGCGCCAGGGCCTTTCTTAGTCATTTTCTTAGCGCTTGCAGTACTTTTTTTGTGGGGATTGTCAGGTATTTTTATTGTGGATCCTGCTGAAGAGGCTGCAATTCTTCGTTTTGGGCGATATGTTAAAACCGTTGGACCGGGTCCTCATTGGATTCCTCGATTGATTGAATCAAAAGTACTCGTAAATGTTGAGCGAGTTTCGGACTATTCTTATACGGCTCAAATGCTTACGCGTGACGAGAATTTGGTGTCGGTTGCTTTAGTGGTTCAATATCGTATTGGTGATTTAGAAGCTTATTTGTTTAACGTATCAGATCCAATAGAGAGTTTGCAGCAGGCCACTTCAAGTGCTTTAAGACAAGTGATTGGTACGACACGATTGGATGAAATTATTACGGAAGGTCGTGAACTGTGGGGCAGCAACGTACAAGAGTCGTTGGTGGCTATTTTAAGCAGTTATAAAACAGGGATTAAAGTTATCAATGTTTCGCCACAGCCTGCGCGTGCACCTGAAAATGTACAAGATGCATTTGATGATGCGATTAAAGCACAAGAAGATGAAAAGCGATTTAAAGAACAAGCGCGTGCCTACGAAGCACGTGTGGTTCCGATTGCAGAAGGAAATGCAAAGCGTGTGATGGCTGCAGCAAAAGCAAGTGCTGAACAATTTGTATTGCGTGCAAAAGGGGATGTTGCAGAGTTTGTAGCGTTATTGCCTGAGTATTTACGATCGCCTGCTGTTACCAGTGAACGTTTGTATTTAGAGGTGATGCAACGCGTGCTAAGCCGTAGTAGTACAATAGTGGTTGACGGTAAAGCAGGCAATCTACTTTATTTGCCGCTAGATAAGTTGGGTGGGGCAAATAGACCTGCGAATATTGAGGAAACGATGGTTTTGAATCAACATGTTCCATCAAATAATGCAACAGGTTCAGGCGTGTTAGATGGTCGGCAGACCACAAGACCGACGGAACGTTTAGGGAGGACTACATCATGAAGGCGGCAAAAATTTTATTGATGAGTGTCGCATTGTTTGTGTTGGTGTTGCTGCTTGGATGTTTGTTTACGGTGACGCAAGGTGAGCAAGCTATTTTGCTGCGACTTGGGAAATTAATACGAGACTCACAAACCAATGAAGTTAAGGTATTAAAACCTGGGTTGCATGCAAAGCTACCTTTCATGGAGACTGTGCGTGTTTTTGATACACGGATTCAAACTTTGGATATTAAATCGTCACGGATTGTTACCAAAGAAAAGAAAGATGTGTTGGTTGATTATTATGTAAAATGGCGTATTGTAGATTTGTCGCGCTATTTTAAAGCAACGAGTGGTAATCAATTTAAAGCAGAAACATTACTTGAGCAGCAGTCGAACACCTTATTAAGAGCACAATTTGGTAGACGAACTATTTCGGATGTTGTATCTGGCGGTCGTGATGATGTGATGGACGTGTTGCAGAAGGGTGCTGAAAAAGAAGCGAGTAAATTAGGAATTCACGTGGTGGATGTCCGAATTAAGGGCATTGAACTTCCTGCTAACACGAGTAATGCCATTTATCAGCGTATGCGTGCAGATATGCAGAAAATTGCAAATCGACATCGTGCAGATGGCCAGGCAGAAGCTGAGGCAATTCGAGCAGATGCGGATGCTAAAGTAACGGTGACGTTAGCAAAGGCACGGAGTGATGGTGAAAAGCTTAAAGCTGTTGGACAGGCAGATGCGGCAAAAATTTATGCTGAAGCCTTTAATAAGAACCAAGACTTTTTTGGATTTTATCGTAGTTTAAGAGCTTATGAAGAGAGTTTTAGTAATAAAGATAGTATGCTCGTGCTTGATCAAAGCAGTGCATTTTTTGATTATTTTAAACATGGTTTTATACGTAAAAAGAATGGAGTAACTACACATGGCGGGTAAACGCGTTGTTGTTTTAGGGACGCATTGGGGTGATGAAGGGAAAGGAAAAGTAGTTGATTGGTTGACGCAACACGTACAAGCTGTGGTGCGTTATCAGGGGGGGCATAATGCAGGTCATACCCTTAAAATAAAGGGGGAGCAAACGATCTTACGCTTAATTCCCTCAGGTATTTTGCACGCAGGTGTACGTTGTTATATTGGAAATGGGGTTGTTCTATCGCCTGATGCTTTGTCTGCAGAGGTAGAAGAACTTGAGAAAAAAGGGGTTGATGTTCGTGCGCGGCTTTTCGTAAGTCCTGCATGTGCTTTAATTTTACCTTCTCACATTGCATTAGATAAAGCGCGTGAAGCACAAAGTGGTCGTACTGCAATTGGTACAACAGGTCGTGGTATTGGGCCTGCCTATGAAGATAAAATAGCACGACGTGGGCTTCGTGTAAGTGATTTATTACATCCAGAACGGTTTGTTGAGAAGTTAACAAAACTTTTGCGTTATCATAACTTTTTGTTAACAGAGTATTATCATGAGGCACCTGTTGAACTTGAAGATGTACTAAGTGCTTCGAAAGCATGGGCTGAACTGTTAACTCCTATGGTGCGTGATGTAGCGTGTGAGGTACAACAGCATATACGTGCAGATAACTCGATGTTGTTTGAAGGTGCGCAGGGTGTTTTTCTAGATATTGATCATGGTACGTATCCGTTTGTAACATCTTCTAATACTTGTGCTGGAGGGGTTAGTACGGGTTCAGGTGTTGGACCGCGACAATTGGATTATATTCTGGGCGTGGCTAAGGCTTATACCACACGTGTGGGCGGCGGGCCTTTCCCAACAGAATTACAGGATGAGATTGGACAAGGTTTAGCTGAACGTGGCCATGAGTTTGGAGCGGTGACCGGGCGTCCGAGACGTTGTGGTTGGTTTGATGCAGTTCTTTTACGGCGCGCGATTGAACTGAATAGTCTGTCAGGTATTTGTTTGACAAAACTAGATGTTTTAGATGGAATGAAAACGGTTCGTATTGCTGTGCAATATAAGAATAAAGCGGGTGAAGTGCTAGATTATCCACCGCAAGCCGCTGAAGATTATGATAATGTAGAACCTATTTATGAAGAGATGCCAGGTTGGTCTGAATCAACGGAAAATTGTACAAAGATAGAATCTTTACCCAAAAATGCATTGGCATATGTACGTCGTTTAGAGGTTTTACTTGGCGTGCCAGTCGATTTGATTTCAACGGGTCCTGAGCGTGATGCAATGGTCGTTGTTCGAGATCCGTTTGAGCTTGCTCAGGCAAATTAACACTTAACGCTATTCTCTACGTGCCGTGAACAAGTCGCGGTACGTAGGAAGTAAACAATAATTAATGGATGGGTTTTTAGCTAATATGTGTGGAATTGCTGGGATTTTTGATACCAAAAAACGTGAAATTCAAGGCCTTGATAGAAAGCTTGGTGTGATGGGGGAGTTGATTGCGCATCGTGGTCCAGACGCCCATGGTTTTTGGAAGAATGAAACTCAAAATGTTGGGTTTACTCATCGTCGTTTAAGTATTCTGGATTTGTCGTCAGAGGCTGATCAGCCGATGAAGGCGGCAACGGGAGATGTGATTGTTTTTAATGGTGAGATTTATAATTATATTGAGCTGCGAGAAACATTAAAACCACACTGGTCTTTTAAGACAGATTCAGATACCGAAGTTATTTTAGCGGCTTATCGTGTATATGGCGTTGATTGTGTTAAGCATTTTAAAGGCATGTTTGCTTTTGTAATTTGGGATGGTGAAAAATTATTCTGTGCACGAGATCATTTTGGAATTAAGCCATTTTATTATGTTTGGCAAGATGATGTGCTTTATTTTGCTTCAGAGAGTAAAGCGTTACTACCCTTTTTATCTGAGCTAAAAACCAATCGTCAAGCATTTGTTGAATATGTGACGTTTCAATACCCGATGGGTGAGCAAACCTTATTTGAGCATGTGCGACAATTAGAGCCTGCACATGCAATGATTGTTACGCCAAATGACACTAAAATTTGGCGTTATTGGGATGTGCATTATCAGATTGATTATTCTCGTTCAGAAGCTTATTTTTCAAATCGTTTAGAAGAATTAATATCAGAATCAGTTGAGCTACATTTACGTGCTGATGTTAATGTAGGCGCTTATGTGAGTGGCGGGATTGATTCGAGTTTAATCGGGCTTTTGGCTTCTGATGAAAAGAAAACCCCTCTTCCGTTTTTTCATGGGCGTTTTTTAGAAGGGGACGCATATGATGAAAGTCCGTATGCTTTTAGTGTTTCGGAGCAGTCAGGTTCAAAGCTTCATGTTTGTGATATTACAGCGAATGATTTTGAGCGTACGTTTCAAAATGTGATGTATCATTTGGATTTCCCTGTTGCGGGGCCTGGTGTTTTTCCACAGTACATGGTGTCTGAAATGGCATCAAAACATGTTAAGGTGGTTTTGGGTGGCCAAGGAGGAGATGAGATTTTTGGCGGGTATGCACGATATGTTATTGCTTATTTTGAGCAATGTATTAAAGCAGCCATTGAAGGAAATTATAAGGAAGGTAATTTTGTCGTCACTGCCGAATCGATTATTCCAAATTTAGAGGTGTTAAAAGCGTATAAACCTTTACTGAAGCGTTTTTGGAGTAAAGGTTTGTTTGAGTCGCTTGATAAACGTTATTTTTCATTAGTTAATCGCGCACCAGACTTGGAAAAAGAAGTAAGTTTAAGTCATGCTGAAATAGAGTATGTATATAATAAGTTCTCAGATGTGTTTAATCTTGCTAAATTCGAACGGGCAGAGTCTTATTTTGACAGTATGACACATTTTGATTTCAAATGTTTGCTACCAGGTCTGCTTCATGTTGAAGACAGAATGAGTATGGCACATGGTCTTGAAGCGCGCGTCCCATTCCTTTACCATCCCCTCATTGAATTTATGGCGACAATTCCAGCTAATATCAAATTTGAGAATGGGCGGATGAAGCATTTATTAAAGCAAACTTTTTCAAATGTTTTGCCGAAAAAGGTATTGAACCGTAAAGATAAGATGGGCTTCCCTGTCCCCTTGACGGAGTGGATGAATGGGGGGCTGAAAGAATATTTATTTGATATTATGCAGACGGGCCTAAATCGTCAAAATAACTTTATTGATTATAGGCATGTGATGGCCGACTTTGAAAAAGCAGAGCAATTTAGTCGTAAGCAATGGGGATTTTTGTGTTATGAAGTGTGGCAACAGCAGTTTCATGATCAAATGGCGACTTATCGTAATTTAATTGAGAATCAAGTGGCTGTGTGTTAGTCAGTATTGAGGATAATAGGAGGATTAGACAATGCGTGTATTAATTACGGGAGGAGCTGGATTTGTTGGCTCACATTTGGCAGATAGATTATTAGCCAAAGGCGATACCGTGCTGGTTATTGATAATTTTGAGACAGGACGGCGTGATAACTTAGTTCCTCATGATAATTTGACATTGGTTGAAGAAACCATTTCAAATACAGAAGCGATGAATCAATTGTTTCAGGCATTTAAGCCTGAAGTTGTTGTGCATACAGCGGCCTCGTATAAAGATCCAGATAATTGGGTTGAAGACTGTAAAACCAATGTGTTGGGTACGGTTAATGTTGTTTCGGCAGCAAAAGCTGCAGGCTGTAATCGAATAGTTTATTTTCAAACAGCACTTTGTTATGGTTTGAAACCTGAAGAGCAGCCAGTAACCCTTGACCACCATATTAATTCGCGTGGTAGTAGTTATGCAATTAGTAAAACTGCAGCTGAACATTATATTGAGCTTTCTGGATTGGACTTTGTGTCGTTTCGTTTAGCGAATGCTTATGGTCCGCGTAATATCAGCGGTCCACTTCCTACTTTTTATCATCGCCTGACAGCTGGAAAGCCTTGTTTTGTGATGGATACACGTCGTGACTTTGTTTATATCCAAGATTTGATTGATTGTGTAGAAAAGGCAGTTGCAGGAACAGGGCAAGGTTATTATCATGGTTCTTCAGGTGGTGATGTATCGATTAAAGAGTTATTTGATGCAACCTTGAAAGCACTTGATATCACCTTAGAAAAAGAAGTAGAAGTACGTCCGCGTAATCCGGATGATGCGTATACTATTTTGTTAGATCCCTCTAAAACGAACAACGACTTTTCTTGGTCGGTGAGTACATCGCTTGAAGCGGGTGTTAAAGATGCTATTGAATATTATAAGCAATACGGTATTGAACAAACGTTTACGCACTTGCGGGTTGAAGAAAGCGAAACTGCTTAATGTATAAAACCTGGAAGCCGCGGACAAGCCGCGGCACGTGGGTTGCAAGAGTAGATTGATTATGATGGATGTAGGGGGATAAGTGGCAGGGTTTTTGGGAAAAAAAATATTGGTTGTTGGTGGAGCAGGTTTTGTTGGTAGTAATTTGACGTCTGCTTTACTTAAAGAGCATCCAAAGCAAGTGATTGTGGTTGATAATTTATTGTCAGCTGATATTTCACAAGTTCCAGAAGACGCTGCGTTGCAGTTTATACATGCTTCTATTACAGAAGATTCGATTTTAAATGCATTGCCTAAAGACTTAGATTATGTATTTCATTTGGCAACGTATCATGGAAATCAAAGTTCGATTGAAGACCCGCTTAAAGATCATGAAAATAACACGTTAACGAGCTTGAAGTTGTTTGACTGTTTGAGTAAATTCAAGACCATTAAAAAAGTGGTTTATGCGGCTGCAGGTTGCACAGTCGCGAAAAAAACATTCGATAATGCAGCGGCAACAGTTGAACAAGAAGAAGTATCACTGTATTTAGATAGCCCGTATCAGATGTCAAAAATATTTGGTGAGTTTTACGGAAATTATTACTTTATGCGTTACAACTTACCGTTTGTAAAGGCACGCTTCCAAAATGTATATGGGCCCGGTGAAATATTAGGTGCGGGTCTTTGGCGAGGTAATGCAAATACAGTGTGGCGTAATGTGACACCCACCTTTATCTTTAAAGCATTGCATAAAAAGGCTTTACCTGTTGAAAATGGTGGCGTTGCAACGCGTGACTTCATTCATGTTGATGATGTGGTGAGTGGTCTAATGGCATGTGCACTAAAAGGTGATGCAGGTGGCGTATATAACATTGCTTCAGGTGTTGAAACGTCGATTGCCGAGCTTGCAGAAATGATTAATGAGATGACTGGCAATTTAACAACAGTTGGAGAGGAGCCTGCGCGAGCCTGGGACCGTTCAGGAAAGCGTCATGGCGATCCTTCTAAATCTATGCGTGAATTAGGTTTTAAAGCGGAAGTATCGTTGCCTGATGGTTTAGCTAAAACCATTGCATGGACTAAAGAAAATCAAGTGCTGATTAAGCAGTGTATGGCGAAGCATCAGCGTTATTTACCAGAACTAACGACATACCTTAGAACGGAGGCGTAAAGCATGAGTATGCAATTTATTGATTTAAAAACACAACAAGCGCGTATTAAGGCAAATCTTAAAGTGCGTATAGATAAAGTATTAGAACACGGGGCCTATATTATGGGACCTGAAGTGCGAGAACTTGAAGCCGTTTTAGCTGATTTTACAGGCGTATCGCATGCCATTGGGGTATCCAGTGGAACAGATGCTTTATTAATTGCCTTAATGGCGCTTGATATAGGTGCTGGAGACGAGGTTATTACAACCCCGTTTAGCTTTTTTGCAACGGCAGAAGTAATTGCTTTATTGGGTGCTAAACCTGTTTTTGTTGATACGGTCCGAGATACTTATAATATTGATGCTAATTTAATTGAAGCGGCCATTACGGATAAAACAAAAGCAATCATGCCTGTGAGTATGTATGGACAATGTGCAGATTACGATGCAATTAATGAGATTGCTGCACGTCATCAACTGCCAGTCATTGAAGATGGAGCACAAAGTTTTGGTGCGACCTATCGGGGTGCACGTTCATCTGGTTTGACAACAATTGGATGCACAAGCTTTTTTCCTTCGAAGCCTTTAGGGGGTTATGGTGATGGTGGTGCTTGCTTCACAAATGATGACGTATTAGCCGAGCGGATGAAATCTATTCGTGTACATGGTCAAGCCAAACGTTATCAACATACGCGTTTTGGTGTTAATGGACGCCTAGACACGCTTCAAGCGGCTATTTTGCTTGAGAAATTTGCCTTGTTTCCTGATGAGATAGAACAACGTCAAGCGATTGCTGCGCGTTATACTGCGGGGCTATCGGATATCGTCCGAACGCCTATGATTGAAGCACATAACACCAGTGTTTTTGCTCAATATACGATTGAAGTATCAAATAGAGAGTCAGTTCGAGCTGCTTTGCAAGAACATGATATTCCAACAGCAGTGCATTATCCTGTGGCATTGCATCAGCAACCTGTGTTTAAAGCTTTTTACCCGGAAACTTTAACGTTTTCGAATGCAGAAGCTGCTGCACAGCGTGTTTTGAGTTTGCCGATGCATCCATATTTAACAGAAGTTGATCAAGATAAAGTAATTCATGCTTTACAAAAAGTACTACATGAGGAAGCTGTAACTGGTTGAAAAGTAAGTGGTAGTTAGATTGCATTTGAGTTAAATGGAACGTTTTTAAAAATAACATGGAGCGCATTGTCATGCCGCAGGATTTAATAGAAAAGTTAAATAATCAAGAAGCTATCATTGGAATTGTTGGTTTAGGGTACGTTGGATTGCCATTAATGCTTCGATTTGCGGAAGTTGGTTATCGTGTGCTTGGAATTGATATTGATACTTCTAAAAATGAAATGTTGAATGCAGGCAAGTCGTTCATTCAACATATTCCTTCAGAGCAAATAGCAGCAGTACAAGGCCGTATTAACGCAACGGATGATTTTTCATCTGCAAGTGAGGCTGATGCATTGATTTTATGCGTACCAACACCACTTAATAAATATCGTGAACCTGATTTAAGCTATGTATTAAAAACGGTTGATGCATTGTTACCACATTTGCGTGAAGGACAAATTATTTCACTTGAAAGTACGACTTATCCTGGAACAACGGATGAAGAGCTTAAAACGCGTATCGAGCAAAGGGGCCTTGAAGTTGGGAAGGATATCTTTTTGGTCTATTCACCTGAACGAGAAGATCCGGGTAATGTGAACTTTTCAACAGCGAGTATTCCTAAAGTGTGTGGTGGAGATACACCTAATTGTGTCGAAGCAGGTCATGCGTTATATAACTCAGTGATTGAACAAGTAGTCCCTGTCTCGTCAACACGTGTTGCTGAAATGACAAAGCTTTTAGAAAACATTCATCGTTCGGTCAATATTGGTTTAATGAATGAAATGAAAGTGTTGGCTGATAAAATGGATATAGATATTCATGAGGTGATTGATGCGGCAGCGACCAAACCGTTTGGCTTTGTGCCTTACTACCCAGGGCCCGGTATTGGAGGGCATTGTATTCCGATTGATCCCTTTTATTTAACGTGGAAGGCACGAGAGTATGGCATGCATACACGCTTTATTGAGCTTGCTGGTGAAATTAACAGCAGAATGCCTCATTGGGTGATTGACAAAATCTCGGATGCTTTAAATACACGCGAAAAGGCCATTAAAAACAGTAAAGTTTTGGTGCTGGGGATTGCTTATAAATGTGATGTAGATGATATGCGTGAATCGCCTTCTATTGAAATGTTAGAGTTGTTACGAGATAAAGGTGCAGAGGTTGCATATAGTGATCCACATGTACCTGTTTTTCCTGCCATGCGGGCACATCATTTTGATTTACACAGTGTGCCAATTACATCTGAAACCATTTCACAATATGACTGTGTGTTGCTTGCGACAGCGCATAAGGCGTTTGATTATGATTTGATTGCTCGTCATGCAAATTTAATTATAGATACTCGAGGTGGGTTTCGTGCCTATCCAAGTGATAACATTGTGAGTGCCTGAACATGAAAAAAGTACCTTCTATTATTGTAGACAGAAAAATCAACGTGGCATTAGTGGGTTGTGGTCGTATTTCTCAAAATCATTTGAAAGCAATCACGGAGCACCAAGATAGATTAACGTTGACAGCGGTTTGTGATAAAAATGAAACAGCGGCTAACGCGGTGGCTGAGGAGCATCAAGCCACTGCTTATACATCGCTTGAAACGATGTTAGATGAGGCTGATATTGATTTGGTTGTTTTATGTACGCCAAGTGGGTTGCACCCAAGGCAAACCATTCAAATTGCAGCGTCTGGTCGGCATGTCTTAACTGAAAAACCAATGGCGACTCGTTGGCAAGATGGACTTGAAATGGTTAAAGCTTGTGATGAGGCAGAGGTGCGTTTGTTTGTTGTGAAGCAAAATCGTTTAAATCCACCAATTCAGGCTTTAAAACATGCGATTGATGCAGATAGATTCGGTAAGATTTATCTAGCCAATGTAAATGTTTTTTGGACAAGGCCACAAGATTATTATGATCAAGTGAGCTGGAGAGGTTCTTTTGAGTGGGATGGTGGCGCTTTTATGAACCAAGCCAGTCATTATGTGGATTTAATTCAGTGGTTATTAGGTCCTGTTGAATCAGTTCAAGCCATGATGGGAACGTTAGGCCGTAAGATTGAAGCAGAAGATACAGGCGTTTTAAACATTCGCTGGCGGCAAGGTACCATGGGGTCTGTGAATGTGACAATGTTAACGTATCCTAAAAACTACGAAGGCTCAATTACCATTTTGGGTGAGAAGGGTACAGTTCGTATTGGTGGTCTTGCGGTAAACAAAGTGCAGCATTGGGAATTTGATGATGTACAGCCAGAAGATGAAGATATTAAAGCTGAAAATTATGAAACAAAATCAGTTTATGGTTTTGGACATGTTCCTTATTATGCCAATGTAATTGACTGTCTTCAGGGAAAACCAGCTGAGATTACAGATGGCAGATCAGGTCTTACAGCGTTAGAACTTTTGGTCGCAGCTTATCGCTCAGCGCGAGATAATAAAACAACACATTTGCCTTTGGAGTTATGATGACAAAGATACGTATTCATGAAACGGCTATTGTCGATGATGGTGCGAAGTTGGGTGCGGGAACATGTGTTTGGCATTGGGTGCATGTTAGTGCAGGTGCATCTATTGGCGAGCGTTGTAGTCTAGGGCAAAACGTTTATGTTGGTAATCAGGTTGTCATTGGCAATAATGTAAAAATACAAAACAATGTTTCTGTTTATGATAACGTCACCTTAGAAGATGATGTGTTTTGTGGGCCAAGCATGGTTTTTACTAATGTTTATAATCCTCGTTCAGCCGTCACCCGAAAACACGAGTATCGTGATACCTTGGTTAAAAAAGGAGCTACTTTAGGTGCAAACTGCACCTTAGTGTGTGGTATTACGGTGGGAGAATATGCATTTATTGCCGCAGGTGCTGTGGTTAACCGTGATGTGAAGCCGTATGCTTTAATGGCTGGTGTACCTGCACGCCAAATTGGATGGATGAGTCGTTTTGGTGAGCGACTTGATTTTCAACCATCAACAGAAGGTGTATTGCAAGCCGTTTGCGAGCATACAGGTGAGCAGTATGAAGAACGAAATGGGGAAATAGTAAGCGCATGAAAATATGCACAGTGATTGGTGCGCGACCACAGTTTGTTAAGGCAGCTGTGGTATCTCGTGCAATTTCAGCGCGTGGTGGTATTGATGAGCTGATTCTTCATACGGGTCAGCATTATGATACAAATATGTCAGCACAATTTTTTGATGAGCTTGATATTCCAGAGCCGAATGTGCACCTTAATATAGGTTCAGGTCTACATGGTCAGCAGACAGGCCAGATGATTGAACAAATTGAAACAGCTTTGATTCAAGAAAAACCAGACTGGGTTTTGGTGTATGGCGATACAAACTCAACGCTTGCAGGTGCGCTTGCAGCAGCCAAACTACATATTCCAGTGGCACATGTTGAAGCGGGTTTGCGTTCGTTTAATCGAAAAATGCCTGAAGAAGTCAATCGTATTATGACGGACCATATTAGTGAAATATTGTTTGTACCTACAGAAACAGCAAAACAGCAATTATTTAAAGAAGGTTTAGATGAGTCGCGCGTGATTGCTGTTGGTGATGTGATGTATGATGCAACGCTTTACTATAATGAGCGGAATACCAATCGAAAAACAGTTGTTGATACGCTTAATTTGGCATCTAAAAAATATGGATTAATTACTTTACATCGTGCTGAAAACACAGATGATGCAGTGCGAATGAAACATATTGTGGATGCTTTGGTTGAGCTTAGCCAGACACAAACGTTAGTGTTCCCGCTTCATCCAAGAACACGAAACAGTTTAGATAAATTGAATTTACTCAGTGTGCTTGAAGCAAATTTGAATCTACTTGAACCGGTTGGATTTTTAGATATGCTAGCCCTAGAACAACATGCAGCATGTATCATTACGGATTCAGGTGGTGTTCAGAAAGAGGCTTATTTTAATCGTGTGCCTTGTGTTACCCTGCGGGATGAAACAGAATGGGTTGAGTTGGTTACGGCAGGTTGGAATCGCTTGTGCTCTCCAGGTAGACCTTTTTCTTTGTTAGATGATTTTATTGGGGATAATTTATTACCATCAGATTCTGGTTCTTTGTATGGTCAAGGTGATGCATCTGAAAAAATTGTTGATAGATTATTATTACAAAAAGCAGAATAAGATGGATTGTTAATACATCCTAAGCGTAGATTAGTATGGTCGTATGAAATTAAACATTTTATTATTATGTAATAAACCATCTGTTGGCCAGGGAGCCAATACAGTTGTCGATCATATTGAGGCTTTTGAACAATATTCTGAGCATCATATTTATGTATATTCTAATTTGGGAAGTTTTTCTAAAAAATTAGATTTAAGTAAATTTGATGTGGTTATTATTCATTATTCTTTATCCGTTTTAAGTCGAAAGTATTTAACGCGTTCAGCCAAGAAAAAACTACATGATTATACGGGGATGAAAGTTATTTTCATTCAAGATGAATATCGTCGCATTAATGATGTTGTGAGTGAGCTTCAGTACCTTGGTATAGATATTTTATTTACGTGTTTTCCAGAATCTGAGTTCGAGAATATCTATCCAAAGCATCAATTACCTTTCTTATCTAAATATAATAATTTAACAGGTTATGTTCCACAACGTTTGACTGAGTATACCAAACAGCCTCCTATGGGGGCACGACCAGTTCATGTGGGTTATCGAGGAAGAAGATTACCTTATTGGTATGGTGCGCTTGGTTTTGAGAAGTCAAATATTGTTGAAAAGTGGCATGAACATGTTCCTGTAAAGATTGTAAATACAGATATTTCGTTTAAAGAGACAGATCGCATTTATGGTCATCAATGGTCTGACTTTCTTTCGTCCTGTAAAGCAACATTGGGTGTTGAAAGTGGTGTCAGCGTGATGGATTTTACAGGTGAGTTAGAAAAGAAAGTAGATACACATGAATTAATGCATCCAGAAGACTCGTTTGAAATAGTGCAAAAAAAATATTTTTTAAAAGAAGAAGGTCTTCATCAATTAAATCAGATTTCTCCACGTTGTTTTGAAGCCATTGCACTTAAAACGGTACTTGTTTTATATGAAGGTGATTACTCAGGGATTTTGATACCAGGGCGTCATTATATTGCTTTGAAAAAAGATTTCAGTAATATCTCTGAAGTTTTATCGTTGCTGAAAGATGATAATTTTTTACAAAATATGGCTGATATCGCCTACAAAGAAATTGCTTTAAACCCCAAATATACATATCAAACATTTATTAAAAAAGTGGATAGTATACTTCAACATGAGTTTGTTGAACGTGATAAAAAATGCGTTTCTTCGCCTTATAGTGCGGCTTTATTTCATTCAAAAATGGGGCGTTTATCCTTTAAAAATAAAGTAATGATGCGAGTGATGTCCATTTATCAAGGTTTACCTTTTGGGATGCGTTTAAAAATTAAAGGGATGCTTCGTATTAAAAAAACATCTTTATTACCTCGTTTTTTTTATCGAAAACAGAGTACATCAAAAATATAAGTGGGCCGTCTACGTGAAAAAACCAAATATTCTTTTTTTAGCAGATACAACGCATCAAGCGGGTGCTGTGCGTGACCATATTCATGCAGTGACGGCATCTGAAGATTTTGATTGGCATATTCTTAATCCTTTAACGCTGAAAACGATTAATAAACTAGATTTTTCTATGTTTGATGCGATTGGGGTTCACTTTTCAATTAAATTACATGGTCATTATTATTTATCATCTGCGTTGAAGCGGAAAATGAAAGCGTATACAGGACCTAAGTTTATTTTTTTGCAAGATGAATATCAAAAAGTAAACCAAACAGAAGGTTGGCTTTATCGCTTAGGATTTGATGTTTTGTTTACTTTGGTTCGTCCGGAATGCTTTGATAAGGCTTATCCTGATAAACGTTTGAAAGAGCTCAAAAAAATTCATGTTTTAACCGGGTATGTTGATGATGCCATGCAGTCTATTGAATCATTGCCTGTGGCATCGCGGGAGCTTAATGTTTCTTATCGTAGTCGGCGATGCGATTATCGCTTGGGGAAACTTGCCCAAGAAAAGACACAAATAGCGTCTGAATTTGTGACAAGAACGGCAGGTATGCCACTAAAGTTAGATATTAGTATTGAAGAGTCCGATCGCGTATATGGTGATGCATGGTTTGATTTGCTGACACAGTCTAAAGTGGTTTTAGGCACGGAAAGTGGCGCGAGCATTTGGGATGTGGATGGAAAAATCCCTAAAAAAATCAATCAATTTTTACGTAAAAATCAAGGTGCATCGTTTGAAACGGTGTTTAATGCAATACTGAAACCTTATGAAGGTAATCTTTGGTATAGTGCGATTTCACCGAGGGTATTTGAGGCGGCAGCAGCAAAAACCGCGATGGTCATGTTTGTGGGAGATTACAGTGGGGTTTGTGAACCTGATGTGCATTATATTGCTTTAGAAAAAGATTTTTCAAACTTTAATGATGTACTTTTAAAAATACAAGATGATGATTATTTGCAGGCAATGGCAGATAGAACCTATGCGGATTTAATTGCTTCGGGTGAGTATGCGTATTCTAAATTAGCAAATACAGTATCTGACGAACTGAAATTATTGATGAAGTATAACGTGGTGACTTCTTCTCGAGATGTGATTATTGAAGCGTCTAAACACATTTTTGGAAAATATAAACGTCTAAATCAAGTAAGATGTTTTTATACGGAACTTGGTTTTGTATTATCTAATTTCCTTCGTTTGTTATTTCTTGAGCCTACAGGAACTTGGGGTTCTAAATTACGTTTATTGAGTGAAGGGGCAAAGCGATATTTTGCTTATTTGAATCCACGGATGACAAAAAAGAAAGCTTAGTTTATGAGCCAGAAGTTATCTAGCTATCGCCCAGATATTGATGGGCTTTGCGGATTCGCTGTTTTATTTGTGTAATAAAACATCTTGTTATGCACATCAGAATGGACGATTTATAGAGATAGTCATTACTTGAGTGAATATGGCAGCGCATTGCTTGCGAAGCCGTTTTTAGCTTGGTTAAATGCTTAAGGATGGCCACAGAGTTTACGTGCCACGGCTTGTCCGAGGCATCCAGTGGTTGTTATGAGCGTTTTTCCTGGATACCGCACATAAAGCGCGGTACGTAGAGAGTAGGGCGCGGTACGTAGAGAATGAGGTTGGAAAGTTTTTGATGTGATTATTATTTATGTAGCAACGCAGGAGGTGTTGTACATGCTGTTTATTATTTTGTTACTGGAAGGGTTTGTGACCATTTCAGTAGAAATTCTTACCATACGTCAATTACTCCCTTTTTTTGGTGGTAGTGTGCTGATTACCAGTGTCATTATCGGTGTATTCTTGCTGTTTTTAGCCTTAGGATATTATAAGGGCGGTAGTTATCAGCACGATTTTTTTAAACAGTTGAGTCGTAATTTTAGTTTAAGTTTAATTTGGATTGGTATAGGCCTAAGTTATTCTGTTGTTATTTTATTTTATTCACTATTTAGCTTACAGATGAAATTACCTTTTTTATTGAGTTTGTCTTGTTATTTGTTGTTGGTTTTAGCACCCGTGGTGTATTGGTTGGGTCAGACCATTCCTTT
Source organism: Gammaproteobacteria bacterium (assembly GCA_022600575.1). Lineage (GTDB taxonomy): Bacteria > Pseudomonadota > Gammaproteobacteria > Legionellales > Legionellaceae > JAALKW01. Next base: position 22,289 of record JAHZKF010000051.1, read on the forward strand.
GGCAACCAATTTATTTAATCAAGCTGAGCGTGTGGGTCGCATTAGTAGCAGAGCTTTGTTTTTAAATACCACGGGTTCTTTTTTGGGTGCCTTACTGACCTCTTTATTATTACTCCAATATTTAGGCGTTGCATGGACGGTGGTTGTTAACTGCGCGCTTTTATTTGCGTTAGTGATAGCGCTTAAGTCTTATAGTCAATTGTCGTTGTGGAAAATAATTGGTTTGTGTGGTGCACTGCTGTTTATAGTATTGCTTAATGTTCAGGCTGAACATGCAAGCTTTAAATTAACCAATAATTATGGCAATTATCGTGTGATTAAATCAGGTGAATTCGATAAATTATTACAAATTAACGAATCACGTAGTTCACTCCTTACAGCTGAAAAAAAAGGGTTTGTATATATTGAATTTTTGAAAAATTTTTTGTTTGAGCAGCATAAGCTGCATCATAAAAAACTGTTGGTGATTGGTGCAGGAGGCTTTACGTTGACTGCTGCGGGCAATCATGACAATGAGGTGACTTATGTGGATATTGACCCAAAGATTAAAGCATTGACCGAAAAAACGTTTTTAAACGAAGCCATTCAAGGTCAATTTGTAGGCCAAGATGCACGTTTATATTTGCAACAAAGCAGTAAAACATTTGATGTGATTATATCCGATGTTTATAGCCATCAATCAACCATTCCGGCCTCACTTCTAACCGTTGAATATTTTCAAGAGATTGCGAAACATCTTAATCCTGAAGGGTTTATGATGGTTAATGTGATTGCAAACACTGCATTCCAAGATGACTATTCTAAAATTGTGTTTAATACGATTCATGCAGCATTTCCTTATTGCGCGCTGATTCCGCTTAGTTTTGAAAAAACTACTTCTAATGTTATTTACATTTGCTCTAAAACCACAGGAAAAGAAATGGTTTACCGTGATAATTTAAATACGGTTACAACGGATTATTATCAAAGCAAGGTCATTGCTACAAGATAGTGTTTGTTATTTACTGCCATCAACTGCACTCATATGTGAACCGGAAGCGACATTTGCAGAAGCATCGGTTGGCATTAAAACAGGGGAGGACCACGTTTTTCCACCATCTATTGATGTATGACTATATGGAATGAATGTGGTTTCTGCTAGATTATTTCCACTACCCACAGCAATACAGAGCATACCTGTAAGGGAACAGGTAACCCCATTGAGTAGGTTATTTGTTGTATCAGCGGGTGCTGTTGTTTGAATCGGTGTGCTCCATGTATTGCCCCCGTCGCGTGTAAAATAAACGAGGCCGGAACTCACGTCAATTTCATTAGTGGCATTCCCAACAGTGCTACAATTTAGGCCTGATGCACTACAGGTTACAGAGCCTAATTGGCTTGTTGTAGTTCCTGTTGCTGTTTGAAGCGTCGTTTGTTTCCAAGAATCTGCTGAGGTTCCGCCATCGTTTGTTTGATAGACAACGGGTACAGTTGGTATGAATCCGGGTCCGTATTGTAGGGTTCCTACTGCATTACAGGTAAGTGTTGTATTGGAACAAGAAACACCGTACAAAATACCGAAGGTCCCTGATGCTAATGGTGGTTCAACGGGCCCACGCCATGAGACGCCGCCATCAGTTGTACGATAAGAGACCGGAAACCATTCATTGCCTGCTTTTTGTCCATAGCCAACGCCGGTGCATATTATGCCAGAAGTGCCACAATTAATACTAAATATAACATTTGTAAAATAACTCTCTGGTTTTTGAATAAGCTGTGGCTCTGTCCAGGTAGCACCTCCATCTGTGGACAGATAGGATAATGCACGTGTGTTTTGTTTGCTTTCTGTCACTTGTATCGTTGTGTGTCCTATGGCAATACAGCGTCTACCTTCACTTGAGCAAAATATGTTTGTCAGTTGTGTTAGGCTAGTTGTTGATGGTGCAACATCTGGAATAGCAAGCGGGATAGGATTACTCCACGTGTTGCCACCGTCCGTTGAGGTGTATACGAGTGGCGTCATTGCATCATCGTTTAATGAATCGGTAAAGGAACCACCGGCCACACAGTTTAAGCCATTAGATGAGCAAAACATAGTGGCTAAGTTAACATTTGAAATGACATTGGAACCAATTGATGTAGGCATTAAAATAGGGCTGCTCCAGCTGCTCCCTGAATTTTGAGATGTATAGGCAAAGGGTATCCGTGTGTTGAGTGAGTTGGAGGTGACACTTCCAATGGCTGCATTTTGATTTGAAATGGTTATCTTCTCAAACTTTTCACATGAAATGGGGGTAGATGATAGACCATTGAGACACAGTCTTATTACTAAAGGACCGTTAAATCCTGGTATAGAAAACGTTACGGGTGCTGTGTCGCTTACGCTAAATAAATAACCGCCGCTGGGACTTGATTTGTAATTGGCACTGTTGGCAATGGTTGCATTTAGAGGCAGAACGAGAATGCTTGCGTTTTGATATGTATGATTAGGGATGGTGGTCTGAATGGTAAAAGAAGCGTTTTCGTTTTGTGTGACTTGAAATACATTTTCAGTACTTGAAAAACAGTTAAAACTGGTGATGATGCCAAATACAATAGATAGAATATAATGGTATTGTTTTATCATGATACCTTCCCTTTTATTGTTTTATTTGGCAGTTACTCTTCTATTACAAAATATTAAGACTTCTAAGTTTATCCCTTATTTTTATTAGGTACAATAGGAGTATCATTACATATTAAAGATAAATCCAGCCACTACACGACGATGTTCGCTGAGTAAAATATTGAACGTGCGACTCGCAGCCCCCAGCGCCATACATTCAATACCAATGTGTTTTTCGCATAATTGTCTAACAGCGTTCAGGCGGCGCAATGTGTCGGGTTGTTCCGTGCCTAAAATAATGATCTCAGGATCTAAATCAAGCATTGGCTGAAGGTGTGTTTGATTGAGTTTGGCGGCATTTTGAATGGCCCAGGGGGTAATCAATGTGTCGCGACTTAAAATAAAACTTGTTTTATAAGTTATATCATTGACTTTGATTTCAGTGTCACTGTAAGCCTGAATAGTATGTGTTTCGCGATCTTCTAATTGAATTTGCATGCGACCTGATTGCCTGTATGATTGCGACTCAAGGTTTAATTATATCACAGAGGTAGTTTGTGTGGAGGTGATTGTTAATGCATCTAAACAAACAGATGAAACACACATAGTATCAATGGCTGTTGTGCGTTTATTAAAAGCTTTTGGTTACACTGATAACGCACTTCCTGTTGCGGAAATATTAGCACGTTACCATGGGTTATCTGGCGTTTGGACGGTATTATCTCCCATACACTGGGAAGCCACACATAATGATGCGGTGATGATGCCGGGAGGTAGCGCATCGCGTGATTTATTTGATGCGTTTCAAGCGTTTGTGGCAGAAGACGGCATGCAGCTTTATCAGCATGATGAAAATACTTGGTTGCTTCAATGTGATGCGCATCCATTGCCTGAAACAATACCTTTGCATATGGCCTTGCAGCATTCAATGCGACCGATGTTAAAAGCGTTAGAAACCGAGCCTTTTTGGCTGCGGTTTTTAACCGAAGCACAAATGTTTTTGAGCAGTTACCAGCACTCAATTAATGGGGTGTGGTTTTGGGGGGTAAGTGCTTGTCATGCGCCAGATAATAAGCCACTTGTCGTGTGTGGGGACGAAGCATGGGTTAGGGCGGCCCGTTTACTTTCAACTGAGGTTATAATGTATCAAGCAGATATGGTCTTGCCTAAACAAAGTGTCTGTTTTGTGCCGGCGGACGTGCCTGACTTTTTAGAAACCTTAGCATTTAAATTGGATAAACAAGCCGTACACTGGTCTTTTAACGATGCTCTATATACGACAAAACCCAAACGTTTTTGGGCAAGACTTTGGGGTAGAAAAGCATGAAAATTAAACGTCGCGAAGTACCCGATATCTCAGATGAATTAAGCAGTTTCTCACCCGTATTACAACGTGTTTATGCAGCGCGCGGGATTACCAAAAAAGCTGAATTAGATAAGCAGCTGAATGATTTATTACCGTTTACTGATTTATTAGGTATAGAAGCGGCTAGTTTGCGCTTAAGTACAGCCTTATCTAAACAAGAGCGTATTTTAATTGTTGGTGATTTTGATGCTGATGGAGCAACGTCAAGCGCACTTGCAGTGTCAGCGCTGCGTGCATTGGGTGCACATGAAGTGACGTTTTTAGTGCCTAATCGTTTTGAGTTTGGCTATGGCTTAACGCCTGGCATTATTGAAGTTGCCAAAAAGTGGCGTCCTGATTTAATTATTACAGTAGATAATGGTATTGCGAGTTTTGAAGGCGTGGCTGCTGCTAATAAAGCTGGTATTGATGTACTGGTAACCGATCACCATTTAGCAGCTGAAACGTTGCCTGAGGCATGTGTGATTGTCAATCCAAATCAGCCAGGGGATACCTTTAAAAGTAAATCAATTGCAGGCGTTGGGGTTATTTTTTATGTGATGCTCGCATTGCGTAAGCATTTAAGAGAAATCAATTGGTTTGAATCTCAGAATATTCCCGAACCGAATATGGCACAATTTTTAGATTTAGTGGCACTTGGAACAGTTGCAGATGTGGTCACACTTGATCAAAACAATCGTATTTTAGTTGAGCAAGGGTTAAGACGTATTCGAGGTGGGGCGTGTCGCCCGGGTATCCAGGCACTCATTGAAATTGCAAAGCGTGAAGCAGCTTATCTGCGTGAAGGGGACTTAGGCTTTGCGGTAGCTCCAAGGCTTAATGCGGCCGGACGTCTTGATGATATGTCGCTCGGAATTGATTGTTTGCTGTCTGAAACAGATGCGGCAGCCCGCACATTTGCACGTGAATTAGATGAGCTTAATCTTGAGCGGCGAAAAATTGAAGGTGAGATGCAAGAAAAAGCCTTGAAAGCGCTTGATAAGCTTGCGTCACTTGGTAAAGCAGAAGATTTACCTGCAGTGCTCTGTTTAATGGATAAAACCTGGCATCAGGGCGTGATTGGTATTTTAGCAGGGCGCTTAAAAGAGCGTTACCACAGACCTGTGATTGCGTTTGCAAAAACAGGTGAAGATGAGCTGAAAGGTTCAGCGCGTTCTATTCAAAATATTAATATTCGAGATGTGCTTGCAGCTATTGATAGCAAGCATCCAGGCTTAATTACAAAATTTGGTGGGCATGCGATGGCCGCAGGTTTAAGTTTGCCACCTCAAAATTTTGAATTATTTCGGCAATATGTGACTGATGCGATTGAAGCTGAATTGAAGGGGGTGTTGTTAGAAGGTGTCGTGCTGAGTGATGGTTCTCTCGAACCTCAAGATTTTAACCTTAGTTTTGCGAAAGAACTTCAACAAGCAGGTCCCTGGGGGCAACAGTTTCAAGAGCCTTTGTTTGATGATGTATTTGATATTTTGGATCAACGTCTGGTCGGAAAAAATCATTTAAAACTCATGTTACGGCACGGGGCAGGAGGGGAGCCATTAGACGCTATTGTTTTTAATATTGATTTAGATACGTGGCCAAACCAGCGTGCACGACGCCTGCATGCAGCGTATAAACTAGATATTAATATATACCGAGGCCGCGCGCGTTTGCAATTGATGATTGCGTCAATGAGTACCGCTTTGTAATCAATTATGAAAATGTTTTTTAAGCTAGAGGGCGCTGAATATCCTATTTTTTCTGTTGAGCTACCTGAGTCTGTTTGTTTGGGTATGCTGCAGTGTGTTCTTAAAGTATATTTTCAGTCCAAAGGGCATGTTCAACAGGGTATGTTATTGGTTTCTCCTGATGTGGTAGGCCAAACCTCAACGGGATGCATCATGATTTATATGAGTCATTCGATTGAAGCAAATGTAAAGCAAACGTTTGCTGAATCAACGCTTTTAAAGCTTGCGCGTTTCTGCACGTCATATCAAATTGATAAAGCTCATTTTTTTTATGTTAAAAACTTAGGTGAGCAGACTGAATATTATAAACCGCGGTGGTGTTTAAGGGATTTAATCAAGGTTTATATAAGAAAGCTTCAGCTTGAAGAGGATGTCTCTGACATCCTAAAAAGCACTTTAAGTGCTGGTCTTTCAGCCGATCTTTCGATTCAAATTGTAGAACGTATGTTTGAGCGACTTGAAGAGGACGCACAAAAACCTACACTTGATCGTGTTCATAACCCTTTAAATATTTAGGTCTTGTTCCATTTCAATCTCTTCAACTTGCTCATTTTCTGCGGTTGATGAAACTTGATGTCGCGCTTGTCTTGTATCAAGTGTGTGGGCGTGTTTTTGTAGGGTTGCTCTTCTTGCAAATATACCGATTGAGCCAAGTGCCACTGAAACGCAAGCGATGCCAATTTCAATGTTTGGGGCGAGTTGGATGGCTTTTTCTTCTCCTGCGTAGTAACGCATGACAATACCTTCATCACCTGCTTCAACTGCAGCCGGGTTATCGCTGCTCACATATTCATGTTGTGCTTTTTGTAAGAGTGCCATCAGGGCAAGTGCAGCAAAAACTAAAGTAAGATTGACACTTGTCTCTGTTGAGACTTCGATGAACTTCAAGGCATCAATGAGGATTTGTCCACTGAGTACTTTGCCTATAAATCTGAACGCGCCATGGGATGACTGCGACAATTTATTTTCAATTTCAAAAGGTTTTCCGGCGGCTTGAAAATTGTCTCTTAATTGAACCAGTTCAAATTGAGCCGTGTAGGCGGTACCCCAGTAAGTCAGTAATCCAATGGGGATATTAATGATGTCAGTTGCACTTTCTGACATGACGGGTTGAAGTACTGATGCGACCGCTTCAGTTGTAACCCGCGAACGAATAATCCCACTTAAAACAGGGAGTACTTCTCGTAAAACAACGCCAAAACCGTCTGCATGGTTGTATATAAACTCACCAACAGGGCGTTGCTTGAAGAAAGGGGCAACTTGTTTCCCTTTGTTTTGTTGCTCTTCTGCATGTTTACGAAAAGCATCAATCACATCGGTTAACAAATCTACTGTATAATTTAAGCAACCTAATGTAATTGCTGCAGTCCATAGGAAGGCAGGAGGGGAGTCTGATAAGCCGACAAAAGCAACCAATAGCGCGTTTGTAAAGCTTGAAAGATTTGCGAGTATTGCAATGAGCATATGCCAAGGATCGTTCTCGAAAGCATCATCTTCCGCGTTTATCTCAGTATCTGCACGGCCGTTCAAACGGTGACCTATGCCATTCCAGTGCAACCAAGTTCTAAGTGATGCAAGGCCTAAGTACGGAATTAAAGGTATCAGGATTTTTTCTTCTAGAGGAATGTGTGCTTGGTCGCGCAAGCTCTCTTCTACCAAGATAATAAAAATAGGGAGTGATAAAGAAGTAAAAGCAGAGAAAGTAGGGATTGCGATTCCTCTTGATGCTTCTAAAGTGGCTATTCCTATTTCTTGCAATGCTTCCAAGCATAATGATGTCGTTAATTGGGATGGTGTGGCATCACTTTGTGAGACATTATCTTCAGAGTGGATTTCATCTTCCCGAGAAGCTTCTGAATGGATGGTGGGTATGTCAAAAATAGAGTCTTCGCTTGAATCTTCAAACATGATTTACCTTGAGGGTTTATGCTTTATGGTGAGTTCAATTTAGGGTGCCTATGATACCATCATGAACACTTTGGGTCAATATTAACTTGTTATTCTTAGAGAGATGCTTGACGTGAGCTTTAGAGTGGATTATTCGTTAATAAAATCATTTAAAAATAGATTATTTTATGGATGAGCATTATCGCATTACACATATGAATCAGGCTGACATGGCACTTGCTATTAAATGGGCAGCCGATGCAGGTTGGAACCCAGGTTTGCATGATGAGCATTGCTTTTATAAAACAGATCCTAACGGTTTTTTTATCGGTAGACTCAATAATCAACCTATTGCTATAGGATCAGCAGTTATTTATGACGCGCATTTTGCTTTTTGTGGGTTCTATATTGTTGACCCTGCATATCGCGGTGAAGGATATGGTCTCGCTTTAACCAAGGCGCGACTGGCTTATATTGGTACGCGGAATGCAGGCATTGATGGTGTGCTTGAGATGCTGAATAAATATGAACGCCTAGGCTATAAAATGGCGCATCACAATGCGCGTTATGAAATGCAATCAGGGCTTTTAGCAGATATTCGGTCTGAACAGACCATACTTGCATTAAATAAAGTGCCTTTTGCAGCGCTTGCGGCCTATGATAGGCGACATTTTCCAGCGGCACGTGATGTGTTTTTAAAATGCTGGATTAAGCAAGTAGGTGCAAGTGGTTTTGCTGTCATGAAAGATGATGTTTTATGTGGTTATGGTGTGATTAGGCCGTGTCAAAAGGGGGTTAAAATAGGGCCCTTATTTGCAGATACTGAGGCCATTGCAAATAGTTTATTTGTAAACCTTGTACAGGCTGTAGAAGATGGGCCTGTATATTTAGATTGCCCACTTAATAATCCACATGCAATGGCGCTGGTTAAGCGTTATGATTTACAACAAGTATTTGAAACAGCACGCATGTATTTAAAACACGAGCCAGCGTTAGCAACTGACGCCATATATGGCATCACGACTTTTGAATTGGGCTAAATTATGACACGAGATATGGTGGGGTACGGAGAAGAAGGCAGTCAAGTGCGTTTACCTGACTCGGCACGTATTGCGGTTAATTTTGTGATTAATTATGAAGAAGGTGCTGAGAATTCCCCGGTGTATGGAGATGCACATGCCGAGATATATGGAGGAGAATTCGCCCTGGCTCAAAAACCAAAAGGTGTGCGGAGCTTGAGCATGGAATCACTGTTTGAATATGGCAGTCGAGCAGGGATATGGCGTTTAACCCGATTATTTGATAAATATCAGATACCCCTTACTTTTTTTGTAACGGGATTTGCACTTGAACAAAATCCTGAATTTGCAGCTTACCTACGTACGTCAGAACACGAAGTGGCAGGGCATGGCTGGCGCTGGGTTGATTATGCTGATATGTCAAAGGCTGAAGAAAAAAAACAGATTAAACAGTGTGTCAAAGTATTGCATCAGCAAACCGGTAAAGAGCCTGTTGGTTGGTACACAGGTAGACGCAGTGAGCATACGCGCAAAATATTGCTTGAATTAGGCGGTTTTTTATATGATTCAGATAGCTACGCTGATGATTACCCGTATTTTGAAAAGAAGCATTTAATTGTACCTTACTCATTAGTGACCAATGATTTTAGATATCAAACCACGCCAGGCTTTAGTGCGCCGAATGATTTTTTTCAACAATTAAAACAGACGTTTGATTATTTATACCAAGAAAACAGGGGAGCCATGATGAGCATTGGCTTGCATGCGCGCATCAGTGGGCATCCGGCTCGTACACAGGCCGTTCAGCAGTTTATTGAATATATCCAAAGTGTTCCTGATGTTTGGATAACACGACGTATGGATATTGCATCTCATTGGATGAAGCAGTTAAGCGTGCGTTAATATCTAGTTATATTCGTTTAAAATTGACAGTACTCTAACAACCAAAAGAAATCTTAAGCATATCTCAATCATTTTAATTTTAAAATTTAATCGTTCTCGAGTTGTTTGCCTGTACATTAATGTCCAATTAATATACACTATTGTTATAATTAGGACCTTATTAATAAGACCTTGTGGAAGACGATGTTATGCCCAAGTTGTATTTATCAGCCGATGAACTGCATCTGACTCATGTGGATTTAGAAGAAGCAGGTATTCAAGAGAAATATCTTCGGTCCCATCTGTGTCCTAATGAAGCCTTGACTGAACTAGACGTTAGACGGTTTATTGCATCTACCGGGATGCAAGCACATATACAGGTGGTTGATTTAGCTGATTTGGATGCAATAAAAACAACTTTAGAAAGTTTACCGACAACCTTAATGCTTAATATAGCGGGCGCGGGAGAAACACCTGAATGGGCTTTTGTGGTTATAAAAGCAGATACAATAGAGATTCATGCACATCAAGGACAAGAAAAAATAAAACAAGCGATTGAAAGTGCCTTACCCCCTGACACAAATTCTACGTTTTTAAATGAACCGTTAAATAATACCTCCGATGGTTATCAAATACTGCATGCTTTATATGCGCATGAGGTTAATCAGGAGCATGTAGCGAATTTACCTGACGCGCTTAATTTTTCTTTAATGTCTGATGAACAGGCAATAATACAATTTATTTACCGAACCGAGTTAAAAGGGATAGTGCTTTCAGAGGCAGTGTGTGAGACTTTAAAGCCTGAAGTGGTTCAGCATTTTGGAGCAGATGGTCATATCAAAGTCTTACATCTAGAGGCCTTGATGAATTTAATGGATGAAAAAAATGTAAAAGGTGCTTCACCCTCCAGTTTAGTCATAGAGCAAATAGGTTCGCTTAATATTTATAGTAAAGATTTATTTTTCCCAAGTGTTGTACCAGCGTCCTCTTTGAGTAGTACGGATTATTATCATTTTTTAACGTTGCTTCATGAAAAATGTAAAGATGAAGAAGTGTTACATCCGGTTAAAAACTTAACGCTTTCTTGTGTTGATACAGCAGCGTTTGAGGGGTTAATTGCTTATAGTAAAACGCATCAGGAACTGCCCTTTGAGACATTGACGTTAGACATCATGGAATTAGATTTTAAGCCGCCTAATCAAGAACGCTCACTTTTGTACTTAAAGTCGGTTTTGCTCACTGTTTCACAAACCAATCTTAAATCAATAGAACTATTTTATCCTTTAGATGAAGAGGCATTGATTTTACTTGATGGTGTGGTGAAGGAGTTAGAGGATTTTATTACATCAAGAGCTGTTGCTGTGGATGTGGTTTTACCCGTGGGTTATAGAACATGGGGTGTATTGGGCTTCGATGCTGCACAAGAAAACATGGATAATGTAACCTCTGAACGAATGAGAGAAAAAAACATCAGACAGTTTGGTGTCAAAAAACAAGCTGAAAATGCGGATGGTTTGTTGGCGCGTCCAGTGAGAAAAAGACCAAAGCTTGGTGGCAAAAGCAATTTAAACGTTGATATTGAATTGGAGCAAGAGCAGCAGGCAGAAATGTATTCAGAAGCTTCGGTTGAAGCAGAAAAAGCATCAGACAGTTTCGAAACAGCAGGGATAAGGTTTTATCATTTTAACGAGTTTACTTGGGCTCTCATGGGGGTTGGTGGGTATTTATCTATACCAGGAGAGGGGAGGCAAACGGATGAGGATCGAGCAAAACATGTTGAGATATGGTCGAGTTGGTTAGGAACATTTGGGGAATATGAGCTTTATGACAGCAAAGCAACTCAATTGTCAGAAGAAGCGTGTCAGTTTTTATTAAATCATCAGGAATACTTTCAGTATGGATTGGATTTAAAACGGTTGCCACCAGGGTTTATTTTAAAACAAGATGATTCAGGTTGTTATATCCATTATGATAAAGCATTAGCACCGCTATCAGAGTACGATCCACTTAGGGTTCAGGTGAGAGACATACCTGAATTAGAAGTACCAACACCCGCACAATTTGAGCGCTGGCTTGAGGTGTTAGGTGAAACACATCCACAGGTTCAAGCATGGCATGATGTTAATAAAGAGCCTCATAATCGAACAGGAAAACGAGCGTTTAAAAGTACATTGCCAGATAAAGTCGGTGATGATACACAGAAAAGAGCATTATTAGATGCGTTAACGCGTGACACACCAGAGCTACAAGACAAAATAAATCATTTATTTAGAGCTGTGAGTGATTTGAGTGTCGGTGCTTTACTTCAGTTGTATTTAAAATATGGTGAGCCAGGGATTGATGCATTACAAGCCGAGATTGATTCAGATAAACAATTATTTAAGCAGCTTAATACCGCTATTTATAAAAAAACAAACAGTTATGCGCCGTTATTTGATGAAGCATCTAAAGAAGCAATTAAAGTCATTCAAGGCTTAACAGAAGGGGAACGAATTTGGTTTGATAAGTTGGTTACACAACATGGAGAGGCCCAGCGCAATGTATGTTTAGTCGATTTGGTGAATGCATTTAAGGCGTTCAAAAAAGAAGTGAGTATGCTCGAAACGGAGGGTAATCAGCCACTTCACTTTTTTCATGACTGTGGCTTTTCAGGTGTTAAAAGCATGCCTGTTGCACTGTCAAGAATGTTGACTTTATTGAAACATGTTGAGAAAAAAGATCGCTATGAGCAGTGGCATGAGGTGTCGCATATTGATTTAGCGGTTGATGGCATGATGAGGGCTATTTCACAGGATGATGATGGATTTCATACATGGGCATTTATTACACGTACGATGCACATGAATATGGATCATATTAAAGCACGTAAGAAACAAAGTGATGCTCAGTATCGTTATACAACAGGTTGGGCTATTTGGCATAGTGAAAGAGATAAACTGTATCTTAGAGATAAACCGCGTGCAAGATTTTACCGCTATGTTGCTTGTCAGGAAAAAAGCGGGCGATTCCCCTTGAGCTTTTATCAGTATGTAGATGATGTAGTTTATGAGAGTGGCTTGTCAGACAGTATAAAAGCAGAGTTATATGAAATATTGGCCCAGTCTTTATCTGGATATGAAAATTTGGCTTTAATGCCTGATATGGATACCGTTAAAAAAGAACTTGCGGAAACCATCAAAATGTTATCGCATCGCGTTGCGTCAATGATTCTCCCGAGTATTATACAAGATGGTTTTTGGGCAGGTCTCTTAAGTCGAATGCCGGGTTTTCCGATTCATACACTTAATCATGCACTGTCTTTTATCAGTACTCGTTTTAGCAATCCTATATTTTTGGCATCTCTTGGTGCAGCAAAAATTGCACAGAACGAAGATGCTGCTTCCGTAAAATTTGTTAGGTTAGTGACGAGTTTGGATCATGAATATAATAGATATGGGGCATCTATTTATGAAGGAATGAAAGCGTATAAGAGATCCGAGTATGAGGAAAAGGATGAAACTAAAAATATCTTTCCGTCATATATTAAAACATTAAATACGATTACTTCTATTTTTGATTATGAAGCAGAGCCTGATCTTAATGCGTCTAACGTACCATGGAACCATGGCTATTCTGGTTGGCTTCGTGATTTGAAAAAGGCACGTGATGCGTTCTATGAAAATGGC
>JAHZKF010000052.1 GCA_022600575.1 Gammaproteobacteria bacterium
AATATATGAGGCGTTCACCACAAAAGACAAGGTCACTAGATTGCTTCATCCTGCGGCGCTACGCTTGCAGTTTTCGCAACGACGGTTTCAAAATTGTACCGTACTTTATCAACGAATGACGTAACCTATACAGCAACGACGGAAAATACGCGTTAAGCTTATGTTGCTTCATGCTCATGCAATAAAGACTCAGCATGTTTTCGAGTTTCGTCTGTGATATGAAGCCCACCCATCATACGCGCAATTTCTGTGATTTTTTCGTCCGGTTTCAAGGTTATCACTTCAGAAAAGGTGTGGGTTTGATTCGCGTGTTTTTTAACCACAAGGTGATGATGTGCTGTGGCGGCAACCTGGGGCTGATGGGTCACACAAAAAACTTGTAAACGTTCGCCAAGCGTTCTTAACAGTTGGCCCACGCGCGCAGCAGTTGCCCCGCCAATGCCAACATCAACTTCATCAAAAAATAAAGTTGGGGTTGATGCACGTTTGGCCGTAATCACCTGAATAGCAAGGCTAATACGAGATAACTCACCGCCTGAGGCGATTTTTGCGAGTGCATCGGGTGGTACACCGGGGTTAGTGCTTACGTAGTATTCAATTTTGTCTAAACCATGAGGTTGTATGGCTTCAAGTGGGGTAAACACGATGTTAATCACACCTTGGCCAATGCCTAATTGCTTGAGCATGCCGGTGATATCAGCCTCAAGTTTTTTGGCGTGTTTCAGTCGAGATGTGTTGAGTGCTTTAGCGGCTTTTTGATAATCTAATACCGCTTTATCAAAAGCTGCTTGTAAGTGACGTTGCGCTTCTTCTGCGTGTTCGAGTTTGTTTGCTTCATCTTCTAAAGTACTTAATTTAGAGGCTAATTCATCTGGTTCAACATGATATTTTCGCGCCATATCGTGGAGTAGGCTTAAGCGGGTTTCAATGACATGTAATCGTTCAGGATCAAGTTGCACATGGCGTGCAAAGCCCTCTATTTCGTGAATGGCTTCTTCGCATTGAATAGAAGCTGTATCAATGAGTTCGCGTGCAGCAGTGAGATGAGGATTATCTTCTGGCAAGCTATTTAAGTGCTGTGTTACACGGTAAAGTTGCTCTTGAACATTGGGCGCTGTATCAACGCTATCACGCAATAAGGCATTGATGTGTGCGATATCTTCGAGGTAGCTTTTGGCATGATGAAGGCATTGATGTTCTTGATTGAGTTGTGTTACTTCATCAAGCTCAAGGTTTAAGGCTTGTAATTCGGTGATTTGATAATTTAAAAAGTCAGCGTGTGCTGCATCAGTTGATTGGGTTTCGGCGGCTATTTTTGCTTGTTTTAAAGTATGCCAATTTTGATACGTGGCATGTACTTTATCGAGTAATGTTTGATGATTTGCATACTGGTCGAGTTGCATACGATGTGTTGCAGGTTTAAGAAGGCGCTGATGTTGATGCTGGCCATGAATGTCGAGCAATAATTCACTGAACGTTTTCATTTTTTGTAAGGGAAAGAGTTGACCATTGATATAGGATTTTGAGCGGCCCTCAGCAAAAATCACACGCCGTAAACAGACTTCATCTGTGTTGTCTTGATAAAGATCGTGCTCATTGAGCCATAATGCAGGTTCAGAATTTGCCTCAAAGCTAAATAAGGCCGATACACTACAGCTTGTTTCACCTGAACGTACAATGGAGGCATCGGTACGCCCACCCATTGCAAGCATTAAGGCATCAATCATAATGGATTTGCCGGCACCTGTTTCGCCTGTGAATGCCGTCATGCCTTCGGAAAAATCTAATTCTAAATGTGTGACAATGGCCAAGTTATCAATCACAAGTGAACGAAGCATAATCTATCCTTCTGGTTTTGAGCCCCAGCCAAGTTTGACCCGTAAAGTATCATAGTAATGATAATCTTTTGGATGCAAAAGTTCGAGTGTGCGAGGGTTTTTTTCAATAATGACCGAGGTGCCAGGTTTGATGGGAAACGAGTTATGACCATCGCAGCTGAGTTGGAGTGGTGCTTCGTTATGTTCACTGATGTGAAGGCGAACTTCAGCATTGGCATCAATCACCAGTGGCCTTGCATTTAAACTATGCGAGAACATGGGCACCATAACCAGTGCCTGAAGATCTGGATGCATGATGGGCCCACCGGCAGAGAGCGCATAAGCTGTTGAGCCTGTTGGGGTTGAAAAAATCAAACCATCAGCACGGTAATGGCTTACAAACTGCTCGTTGATATAAATATCAAATCGAACCAGGTGCGTTTCTGTACCACGACTGAGTACAATATCGTTTAAGGCGTCGCCTAAGATGGTTTTTTTAGACTCATCAGAAAAACGGAGTTGTAATAAAGAGCGTTTTTCTTGGATATAATATCCTGATAAAACATCACCCAGCGCTGACTCAAATACTTGAGGTAAGATATCCGTTAAAAAGCCAAGGTGTCCTCGGTTGATACCAATCACCGGGACATCAACATGAATGGCCATGCGGGCGGCAGAAAGCAAGCTGCCATCACCACCAACCACGACAATCAAAGTGCCCGGTTTTTTCATTTTCTTACGTTCAAGCACCGGACAGTTGAGTGTAAAGTGAGCCGCCGTATCAACATCAAGATAGGGGCTCACTTTCTTAGATTTTAAGTAGCTAATCAAGCGCTCAAGCGTCTCACTGACGTTTTGATTGGCGCGATGCTGCCGTGCATAGAGCACCACGCTTGAAAAGGCTGCTTTTTTTCTCACTATGCATTATCTCCTGCGCGACTAGCACGTTTCCGTTCGTGTTCTTTAAGGGCTTTTTTACGAAGTCGAATTGTTTCAGGGGTCACTTCAACCAACTCGTCATTGTCAATAAACTCTAATGCTTGTTCAAGGGTGAGCTTAATCGCAGGGATTAAAACAATGTTTTCATCGGTTCCTGAGGCACGTACGTTGGTCAGTTGTTTTTCTTTGGTGACGTTTACAACCAAATCATTATCGCGTGCGTGAATCCCTACAATCATGCCTTCGTAACAGGCGGTTTGTGGTTCAATAAACATGCGGCCACGTTCTTGCAAGTTAAACAAGGCAAAGCCACGTGCCGTACCTTGGCAATTTGCAATCAACACACCTTGGCTACGTTTGCCAATGCTTCCTTCAACATATGGGCCGTAGTGATCAAAAACATGATAATTTAAACCGGTTCCTGATGTTGCTGACAAAAATTCGGTATGAAAACCAATCAGGCCACGGGTTGGAATGAGGTAGTCTAGTCGTACGCGGCCTTTGCCGTCTGGTACGAGGTTTTGTAAATCACCTCGACGTTCACCAAGGCGCTCCATAATAGTACCTTGATGCTGCTCTTCTACATCAACCGTGAGTTGCTCATAAGGTTCTTCGCGAACACCGTCTTTTTCATGAATAATCACTTCAGGCTTACAAATAGCGAGCTCATATCCTTCACGTCGCATGGTTTCAATCAGAATCGACAGATGTAACTCACCGCGCCCTGATACTCTGAATTTATCAGGATCTTCAGTATCTTCAACACGGAGTGCGACGTTGTGTAGTAATTCCGTATGCAAGCGCTCCCGAATTTTTCGGCTGGTAACAAACTTACCTTCTTTACCTGCAAAGGGAGAGTTATTGACTTGGAAGGTCATACTAATCGTAGGCTCATCAACACTTAAAGGGGTTAAGGCTTCAACCGTTTCAGGGTCACAAAGGGTATCGGATATATGAAGGCCTTCAATCCCTGAGACAGCAATAATATCGCCTGCTTCAGCTTCAGATACTTCAACTCTTTCAAGACCATCGAAACCGAGAATCTGTAATAATCGTCCACTTCGAACTTGTCCTTCGGTGTCGATGACTTTAATCGGTGATTTTACAGCAATTTTTCCGCGTGATACGCGACCAATCCCGATGGTGCCGACATAGGATGAATAATCGAGTGCGCTGATTTGCATCTGGAAAGGACCATTCACATCGACATCTGGCGCACGAACTTGATCAACAATTGTACGTAGGAGCGCATCCATATGATCAGCCTTTTCAGCTAAATCCATAATGGCGTAGCCTTGGAGGGCTGATGCGTATACAACAGGAAAGTCGAGTTGCTCGTCAGTTGCCCCTAAGTTATCAAATAAATCGAATACTTGATCAACCACCCAATCAGGTCTTGCACCGGGTCGGTCTATTTTGTTAATCACTACAATAGGGTTTAAGCCTTGCGCAAATGCTTTTTGAGTCACAAAGCGGGTTTGAGGCATCGGGCCATCAACCGCATCAACCAATAAGAGCACACCATCTACCATCGATAAAATACGTTCAACCTCGCCACCAAAATCGGCGTGTCCTGGGGTGTCCACGATATTAATTTTGTGGTCGTTCCAGTGAATGCAGGTGTTTTTTGCAAGAATGGTAATGCCGCGTTCTTTTTCTAGCGCATTTGAATCCATGACACGCTCAACCACAGCTGCTCGCTCGTTTAAAGTACCGGTTTGCTGGAGCAACTTGTCCACCAAGGTTGTTTTACCATGATCGACGTGAGCGATGATGGCGATGTTTCGAATTTTTCTTGTCATGTCTGTTCCAATGAAAATTTGCCGTAAGTGACTTTCTAATTATATAACAAACTGGAAGAAGTTTGCTAAACTGAAAATAGGCCACAGATTCAGGCGGGGTTATTATGAGTCAATTAATATTGCATCCTACAGATATTAGTCAATGGCATGCGTTGGTTAATGAGGCACAAGCGTCAACGCGGCTTATTCTACCAGAAAACACAGAAAGTTACCTGGTTTTTTTATTGATGCGATTTTCGCAGTCACCAGAACTTGCAGAATCGGTTCTTGCGATTGATTTTTTAAACTCAATGCAAGCGGTCGGCACACGCCAAGTTGAGTTATTACGTGAGGTGGGTGATAAAAGTTTGCTTTTAAGTGGGCTTTTTCCGGGTATTGCAGAAAAGCGCCATGTTCAGTTGAAATATTTCACGGATATGGGGCAAGCGGCGTACCTTAGCGTGAGCGAGCTAGAAGCTGATGAGGTCGCCGCTTTATATCAGGAACTGAGCAGTCAATTTACAACGTTGATGCATATTTTAGAAAGCTTGGGTCTTCCTGGTTGGCATCTGGATCAGAATTTGCCCCAGGATTTGAACCTGCAGTAGGGTTGGGTTGGGGTGTATGTTTATGTGGGCGGTGTTGTCGCTTACGTTGTACGCCAAAGCTGCCAGGGACGCTCGGGTCGCCAGGTGTGTGGTTGTGCGAACAAGCCGAACCTTCACAGCACTCATCTTTTTTAGCAAATGTTTTAGACTGCTGCGTAAAAGACTTTTTAGGATCAACACGATGCTCTTTTTTATTGAGCATGCTGAACAAACTATCCCAAGCTGCTGAAAGAACATAAAAAGGCAAGGCTATCTTTTCGATAATCCATGAGGGTAAGTCTTGATTATGTTCATGCCCCTGTGATTCTCCTAAACGTTCATTTTTGAGTGAGTGAAAGTCGGTAGGATGGGTATGTTTAAAAAAGTAATGCACATCTTCAAAGCCTTCGCTTAGGCTACCCAGAAAAGCAGAGAAGTATTTAGACAGGCCCGGGATTCGGTCTGCTGTCACACCAATGCTAAATAAGTGCCCAATAAACAAGACATACCGCATTGGTAAAACAACTGTCACAAGGGCAAGACGAAAGGGGTTTAGCCATTGCAGTACATTTTCTTTTTCCCAAAGATGTTTTGCTGTATTTTGGAGTGCTTCTTTAAGCGGTTTAATGCTCAAATCGTTGTTGTTTTCATCCAGGAGCTCTTCAATCATGGTAAGCGTTTCACTGGAGTTCTCAAAATTGAACACAACAGATGAGAGACCCGTAATAATGGGATTCAGTACACCCATCACAAAAGTTGGGATTTTCTTCATCCATTTAAACAAGGGAGGAACTTCTTGTACGATGGTCCACCAAGTTCCGGCAGTACAAATGGTAAGGGTAAGTGCCATAGCAAAAAGAAGTGTGGCGGTGAGCGCCATACCAATATTTTTAAGGGAGTAGGGGTTTTGCTTAAGGTTGTGACCGAGCTTTTGATACCAGGCAAGTAAGGTGTTGTTTGCCATTAAATTGGTGACGGCATTGTAGGTTAGTAATCCATAAGCAAGGCCTGCAATGGCTGCCATAGGGGTGATAATCATGGGCCAAAATACAAAAGGAATGGCAGCAAGCATGGGTATAAGACTGAATAGTTCAACTAAAAGGTAGGTGGTACCAAGTCCCATGAAGAGGCTGGTCACGATGCTGAAGATTTGAATGCCAAACAAAGGCCAGCGGCGTTTGTCATAACGTGTTTTATATTGCTCATGGAGTGAAGGTTTACCATCGGGTTGTTTCGCATGTAGCCAGTCATATAGGGCTTTTGCATGAGGGTCTTTAGATGATTTATCAAATGCTTCTGCGCGGATTTGCTTTGAAAAGCTTTTTTCGAGCTCATCGAGTGTTTTAGTATCATGGTTTCTGAGAGCTGTTTCATAATCAACAAGGAAAATCACTTTTTCATGAAGCTTATCGGATGATTGGTGTGCTTTATCTCTGAGTGTTACGTCTTTTCCAGCCATTTTATCTTTTTGAAGGCTGATTTCATCAAATAGGCGCGTGGCAAATGATTTGCGCATTGAGGCTCGGTCTTCTGTGAGTATATTTTTCAAAAAATCTTTCGTTAATTGATGTTCAAAATAATTTTTAGTGAAAATTTTCTCAAATGCGCGCTCGATATTTTGAGAATAAATCTCGCCTTCGTAAGCGACAGACAAAACAAATGAAATGATCGCGGGAATAAGTGCGGGCCATAACGCATACATGCCACCAAAACTTAATAACCCTAAAATAAGGCTTGCACCTGCAGCCAGGATAGAGAGTGAAAAGCGATAAAGTGTTTTTTTTATGGTTTCCAAATTAAAGTATTGAGCACGTATTTTTTTGAGTTTATCAAACATCAGATTACAGCCTTGTCTAATATCAAGAAATGACACTTTATATCAAATGAGAATGATTATCAATTGAAAAATGTTTTGTTTTTAATCCAGCAGAATAATGGCCCTGTGCTACGCTTAATTTAAGTAAGTTAAATAAGGGAATAGGCTGATGTGTCGTTTGATATCGTATCTTGGAGAAGACATTATCTTAAGTGATGTGTTAGTCAAGCCAGATAATTCTTTGGTGATGCAGAGCCTGCATGCACGAGAATCAAACACGCGAACCAATGGAGATGGGTTTGGTGTGGGTTGGTATGCACCATCGATTAGTTCTGAGCCTGCATTATTTACCTCAGTATCTCCTGCATGGAACGATAGAAATTTATTGCATCTCACTTCAAAAATAAAATCACCGGCATTTTTTGCCCACGTGCGTGCGGCAACAGGCGGAGGTGTCACGAAATATAATTGCCATCCATTTATTTATAAGCAGTGGATGATGATGCACAACGGAGGCATCACAAATTTTAATCAGGTCAAGCGTCATCTGCGTCGTCTTTTAGATGATGACTTATATCGTTGGATCCAAGGCGAGACAGATTCGGAGCATTTGTTTGCATTGTTTCTGCAGAATGCTCAAAAGCGTGATTTAGATCAAATTGAAGTAGCTGCTGATGTATTAGATGAAACCATTCATCAAGTACTTAAGCTTGTGGAAGAGTTTGGGGACCCTGGTGTTAAAAAAGCCTCTCACTTTAATGTTTGTTTAACCGATGGCAAGCGCCTGATTGCGACACGTTATTGCAGTGATAACACATCTAAGGCGAGAACATTACACTATGCGATGGGACGAAAGTTTGTGATGCACGAAGATGGGCGTGCAGTGCTTGAAACCAAAGGGACGGCTAAATGTATTTTGGTGTGTTCCGAGAAGCTGACACAATCAGATGTTCATTGGCAGGCGGTACCACCTAATCATGTGCTTTTAGTGACAGAAGATATGAAAGTATCTTTAAGGGCATTTAAATAATGTCGTTTAGATATATTTAACTGGTCTTATCAAGAGAGTCGTGCTTTCTGAGGGGGATGAATGGAAGGATGGGTGTTATGTAATAGACCCGTAGGCGAGCTCGTTGAGACGACGCTTTTCGGTGTTAATCGTTTGATAGAAGCTGCATCAGCGCGAGGTATTCATTTAAAAGTTTATTCTGTGGATGATTTAGATTTATTGGTGACACATGCAGGCGATAAAACAGTTGTGGTGAATGATTCACGCGTCACTTTACCGGATTTCATTATTCCACGAGTGGGTGCGAGCGTTAGTTATTTTGGTTTGGCACTCATTCGGCAATTAGAGCAACTTGGCGTATATGTTTGTAATGGTTCTGATGCGATTATGGTGACCAAAGATAAATTACGAATGGCACAAATACTGAATCAACATCATATTCCTATTCCTAAAACCATGTTAATGAAATTTCCTTCATCTATTACACGCATCCAAGCTGAAATTGGATTTCCAGTGGTGCTTAAAATGGTTTCGGGCACAGAAGGATTTGGAGTGCACTTGTGTGAAACAAAGCGTGCGTTGAAAGAAATCATGGAAATTCTTTCAGAGCAAATTCATCACAGCCCGATGTTAATACAAGAGTTTGTAAAAGATAGCTATGGCTGTGATTTGCGGGTATTTGTGTTAAACGGTAAAGCCATTGCTTGTATGAAGCGTATTTCTGAAGAAGGATTTAAAGCGAATTATTCACTGGGCGGAAAAGTAGTTGCTTATCAAATGACCCCTGAAATTGAAAATTTAGCCTGTGCCTCAGCTAAATTGTTTGGCTTAGAAGTGGCAGGAATTGATTTATTGTTTGATGGCAGTGGGTTTAAAGTGTGCGAAGCGAACGCATCCCCAGGTTTTAAGGGGATTGAGTCCGCAACAAGGTCTGATATTGCATTGCAACTGATTGATTATATAGAGGGCGTTGTTTTAAAGCGAAACTCAGTCTTTCGCTCGTGAAACATATTCACCCGTACGTGTATCTACTTTAATGCGTTCACCCGTTTGAATAAATAAGGGCACGCGAACCACAGCACCTGTTTCGAGTGTTGCAGGTTTTCCACCACCACCAGATGTATCTCCTCGAAGGCCAGGATCAGTTTCGGTAATCGTCAGCACGACAAAGTTGGGTGATGTGACTTGTAGAGGTTCGTTATTCCAAAGGGTTACGGTGCAGCTGTCTTCGGGTTTAATCCAGTCAACGGCGGGTTCTACGGCTTTTTCGCCTGCCATATATTGTTCAAAACTGTCTGGTACCATAAAGTGCCAATGTTCACCATCGTTATAAAGGTATTGCATCTCGATTTCGACCACGTCGGCTGCAGGGACAGACTCACCCGATTTATAGGTTCGTTCAACGACCCGTCCTGTTTTTAAATTACGAATTTTAACACGTGTGAACGCTTGTCCTTTTCCTGGTTTCACAAATTCGCACTCAATGATGTTACAAGGTGCCTGATCAACCATTATTTTAAGGCCATTTTTAAATTCATTGGTGCTATAGTTTGCCATTTGATGCACGACTCCACAGTTGAGATATTAAGCATGTTTCACTAAAGTGCCAGCAGTTTATCAAGATTGAGCATCTTTTTGAATGCAGGTTTTAAACTGGACTCGTATTAAGTTTTTGCGCTACAACTTGATAGCGTGTTTATGGGTTATTTGATTTTACCCCCATCCGCCCTGTCTGTGTGACCGGGACATAGGTAACATAAATGACCGGAGACATCGGTAACACTTAAGATATCATATTTTAGATACCTTGAGTGTTTTTTCGTTAAATAGAGCGATAGGCATAAATGAATAATGTAATAACCAATCATCCTCA
>JAHZKF010000053.1 GCA_022600575.1 Gammaproteobacteria bacterium
ACAGAAGATTTACAGCACAAGAACGTGCGGACTTACAGAAACGACATAAAAAAGAACGTGATGGCCGTATACGTGATCGAATTAAATCCGTATTAGCCTATGATGATGGTTATACCTATTCAGAAATTGCTCGTCTTTTACTTTTAGATGATGAAACGATTGGTATTTACTTGAACAATTTATAGGGCATACCCCCTCTCCCTGCCATAAACTCAGTTTTTTAGCGTGTTTACCGCTGAGGGAGAGGGGGTATTCTCAGGGCTTAAAGCATTCTCAAACTCGCAACTTCATTGGCAATGGGTATAGCTATCAGGAAATAATTTCCGTAAGTGCATTAACCCAGTGCGTCTCATCATTTAAACATGGAACAAGCGTAAGGCTTTCACCACCCATCTCTTTCCATGTTTCTTCAGCCCGAATGCCAATCTCTTCGAGGGTTTCAAGGCAATCGGTTACAAAAGCAGGACAGGCGACAATCAAGTTTTTTACACCACTTTTGGCTAGTTTCTCTAAGGTGTTATCCATATAGGGTTCAATCCAAGGTGTTTTGCCAAGTCTTGATTGAAATACCGTGGTGTACTGTGCTTTGGTAAGCGCTAAGATTTCTGCAAGGCGTCTGCTGGTTTCAAAACATTGTGCGCGATAGCATGCTGTGTTTGATAATTGAGGGTCTGGACAAGCATTATCACATATTTTTTGACAGCCTGTTTTTTCAATATGTCTGACAGGTAGGCCATGATAGCTTAATAAAACATGGTCGAATGGTTTTTTAAGATAAGGCATGATTTGTGCGCTTTGCGCTTTGATAAAGGCTGGATGCGTATAGAAATCACGGATAATATGAAGTGTTGGCATGACGGTTTTGTTTTTGAAATAGTTCAGTACAACTTCAATTGATGAACCATTGGTTGACGATGCATATTGCGGGTAAAGGGGTAATACTGTGATTTCATCACAATGGCTAAGTCTGTTTAGGGCTTGCCGAAGGCTTGGTTCACCATAGCGCATACCCAGTGTTACGTGATGCGTGTTTTTTAGTTTTTGCTGTAATTTTTTTGCAAGACTTTCACTTAAGACCCGTAGTGGCGAGCCTTTTTTAGTCCAGATGGCTTGATAAGCTTTGGCTGAGCGTTTGCTTCGTATCGGTAAGATAATGAAATAAAGTAAAAAATAGCGAAGGGGTGCTGGCAGATCAATCACACGTTTGTCTGATAAAAACAAATGAAGATAATAACGCACGCCTCGCGGTGTTGGGGCCGTGGGCGTGCCCAGTTGAATAAGTAAAATACCTTTTTTAATAGGGTGCATGAAATATAATCCAGACGTAAAAAAGCAAACGTGGACTTATAGTACACGAGCTTTTTCTGTCAGGCATTAGAATTAAAAGATTTAAGTGATATTTTAGTCCTCTGTCACTGCCTCCTCTTTAGTCTCAGCCTCAGCAAGTACAGTAACGTTGTGGGCATGTAGGCCACGTTCGCCTTTGATGAGTTCGAAACTAACCGTTTGACCTGCAACTAGGCTTTTATATCCTGTGCCTTCAATGGCTGAAAAATGCACGAAAATATCGGTACTACCATCTTCGGGCAAGATAAACCCCCATCCTTTGGCATTGTTAAACCATTTGACTTCACCTGTAGCCATGATTCTTCCCTTTTGTTCACGCACATCCTTGTGCTTTTATGATTGAATAAAACAATACGAATTTAACATAACTCAAAAAAGGCCTAATAAACAAGGGGGATAAAATTTGTACTTTATTGATTGTTTTATTTTATACCTATACTTATAGTACAAAACATATCCAGAAACAGGGTTATGACAATGTCTATTTGTGAAGTGATATCACAAATGAGTCCAGAAAAAATAAATCAAATGACGCGGTGTCTTGTTTGGGAGACAGGGGGGCGTTTGATGAGTGAACTGCAACAATTATATCAGAGGCATGAGCCTGAATATGAAGTATTCCAAGTATTTTTAGCGACGCACAGTTTTCGTTATTTAGGGGGGAATAATTCTAAAAACTTTGCAATAGAAAGCACAATTTCGGAAGACGAAGCCGTATTTGTTTTGAAAGTAGAAAATCGATTAGGCCGCTCCAATGAAATTGAAACCCGTTTAAGAGATTCTTCGGTATCAGATATTTTTATGCCGATATTTGCTGAACGTGAAACAGCTTATACGGATAGAAAAGGTAATGCGTACAATTTATTAGTCACTGAGTACTGTGATGGTTCGGATGTAGGGAGCCATGGGCATTCAATTACTGATGATACAGAGCGATGTCTATCTGCTGTGATGATTTATTCTAAGATGGCTGATTTCTTAGGAAAAATGCAAAATGAATTTGTTGCTTTCCCAGACATGAAAAATGCGAATTGGCTGATTGATATAGAAGGAAACCTTAGAGTTTCTGATACAAAATCATTTGTAGAAAT
Source organism: Gammaproteobacteria bacterium (assembly GCA_022600575.1). Lineage (GTDB taxonomy): Bacteria > Pseudomonadota > Gammaproteobacteria > Legionellales > Legionellaceae > JAALKW01. Next base: position 2,439 of record JAHZKF010000053.1, read on the forward strand.
GAGTGCACGCCAAAAAGTTTGGTTTCGCCATGGATTGAATGAAGGCACTAAGCTTATGTCGACAACGTATATGAGTCCTCCTGAATTTAAATATGGTAATACACGTGCTTTCTCAGGCGATAAAATGCATGCCTATTTATTAGGTAAAAATTTATATCAGTATTTAACAGGTTCTACGCCCCGCATATTTTATGGTAAAGATGCACAGGGTAAGCAAAAAATAAAAACAGATGCATCCGAGCTTGATTTTTCACATGCTGTTTTTTCAACTGATGATGGTGTGGTGTTAAAAGCATTAATAGAAGCATCTGTTAAAAATAATCCAGATGAGCGTATTTCGCTGACAGACATGCACGTACAATTAGAGGCAATCAGCTTACAACAAACAGCAGTCCAAAAAACACAAGAGTTTAGAGAGATGGTGTCGGAAGGGCGTAATTCTGATGGTGAACTTGAAGCGGATGATGAATTTAAATTGACCTAATTTTTATTGTCTATACTGATTAAAAGACAATCAATAAAGGTATAATCATGCCACTTGAACGGATTTCTACTTTGACAGTGAAAGATTTAAGGTCGCATTCTGCTCATGGACGAGAGTTACTGATTAAGCTTTTAAATCGACTTAACAGCTTCGTGGATGGTATTAATCAAGAGATTGATGCATTTAATGCGCCAGAGAATATAGCTCATCAAGCGGAATATTTAGTATCTATAAAAGCAAAAATGAAAGTGATGGATGAGGCTCAGAAGAATGAAGATTTGGAGCGTTGTCCTCAGTATTTTGAAAAGATTCAAACCAAGTTATTTAGAGAAATTCAGGAAGAGCAGCATCGTCTTGATACGGCGGCAGGCATTTTACCGACTACTTCATCGTTAACTTTAAGTGAATTAATCGCCGAGATGGACCCTGATAAAGTCAATGAGTTAACGTCTATCTTACTTAATAAAGGTGAGCATGAATTAACGACTGCGTTGCAAAATTTATATCAACCAGGAGACGCCGGTAAAGCAGTATTTGATGTTTTTCTAAGTGCGCATGAGATTACCGTTTTAGGGGGGATGAATTCTAAAAACTTTAAAGTGGTTAATAAAGATACGGATGAAGCACAAGTTTTAAAAGTAGAAAACCGGATGAATCGCGATAAACGAGCAGAAGTACAACTAAGAGGTGGTGCTATTGCAGGTTTCTTTACTTCTCTTTTTGCAGAGAGGCGAACTTATTGCGTAGATAGAGTAACTGGGGGGATGATTTCAAGAAGTTTACAAGTGACAGAATTTTGTCCAGGGAATGATATAGCAGCCCATGGACAAGGATTAAAAGATGATGATGAGTTGCGCGTGATTAGTGCCGCATCAGTGTATGTGAGGATGGCGGACATTTTAGAAGAGATGCAAAGAGATGGTTGTTTTTTCCCTGATATGAAAAATTCAAACTGGCTTATTGATTCGGCAGGGCAAGTCAGAAATGCAGACGGAAAATCATTCGAGTTTACCAACCCATCAGGACAGGTTGAACCTGATGTGCGTGTGCTTAGCACGCCTTATGTGACAGCACCAGAAATGATGAAATATCCAAAAGAGACTTATTCAGCAGATAAAGCACAAGTGTATATGTTGACTAAGAACTTATATCAATATTTATCAAGTTGTAGTCATAATCGTTTTTATAGACAGAATTACTTTGGAGGATCAGAGCTTATTTTGGATGCTGCAGATCTTAGTTTCGCACATCCTATTTTTAGTACAGACAAAGGCTTACAGTTTAAGCAATTGATTGAAGATGGGATGAAGCTTAATCCTGCAGATAGGCCTTCTTTAGCTGAGATACAAGCACGTATTAAAGTAATTGACCCTGAATATGCACAGGCAGACGCAAAACAAATAGAGATAATACGGGGGCGGTGTGAGGTGCATTTGACAGCACTTGAAGGGTTAGTGATTGGGCCAAATGATATTAAAATGGCTGATGATTTACGTCTTAAAAGTAACTTGATGACTGAAATGCAACAAACCCCAAATGTTCAAGATTTCATTGCGTTCGAAAAATCATTAAAAAAAGCACAAGATGAGGTTAAAGAGATTACGTCTCGTGTTCAGCAAGAAATAGAAAGATTAAGCCACCACTCAATGGATTTAGAAGCGGGTTTGCTTCGGGCGTTTATGTGTGATTTGTCGCTTGAAGAGAGAACACGCGTGATGCAACTCGATAAACCTGAAACAGAACGATTGCTTCAATTATTAGAGTCTATTGAAAAGGCTGAAAAAGCACAACGCTCGGATGCATCAGATGTATCTCAGTTGTTAAAATTTCTTAATCAAGAAATAGAAGTACACATTGAACCTGAAAGACTTAGAAAAGAAGGAGAGCGTTTTAGCAATGCTTTACTCAAGCTAGATTTAGTGAGAGTCGCATCTGAGGATAGTCAAATGGAAGCGTTCATTCTTAAAATATATGCAGATTTAGGGTTAAACCCTAATAGTCGAGAGGTTAAAACCGCGAGTCAAAAAATAGAAGATGTCTTTAGTAAAATTGAAGGGTATGCCCAAAAAATCAATACAGAGATTGAAGTGTTAGAGGATGAAGGCATGATTCTGCTGTCGGATGCTTTGGGTAAGGCTATGTCAAATGTTCCTGTTACAGAACGTGGTGACATACCAGAAGGAAAAACAGCAGAAGCACGCCAAGTGCTTGAGGTTTTGGCATTAATTGATGAGAAAAAACAAGAAAAAGAGTTGGATGCACGGCGAGATGCGGAAGCATTGGCTGCTAAAGAGTTAGAGACATTGCGAGATATGGAAGCATTAAAAACTGCAAAAATAGATTTTAAGGATAGTTTGTCAAAGCTTGAGGCATTAAAGGTGCCGTTAGGGGATCCAGATATGAAAGCGGCTATAGACGGGGCTCTTTTGGAGTTAGAGTCTGATCGGACGGTTAAAGAGATAATAGATGCCACACGAATCGTTTTAAATCTGTTGAATGACATCAAAGCTGTATCGGAAGCAACTAATCTAAAAATAAAGACTTTATTGGCAATGGATGATGAAGAAATGCAAGGGCTTGGGACTTTATTAGCAGAAAAGATGGCAGCAGTATCATTTGATCAACGCAATGATGCGTTGTATGAAGGAAAGATACCCGAAGCACGGGCTGTTTTAGAGGTTTTAACGTTAATTGATGAGAAAGGGCAAGAAAAAGCAATTCAAAAAACACAAGATTTTAAACAAGCCGTTTCAGATGGACGTACAAACAGCGAAGCAGAGTCAGGTAAAGATGATGTTCCTAGGTTGGAATGAATAAGGTTTGATGTTGTCTGTGGTCGAGTCAATGTAAGTCTAGATTCAAGCAGAAAATGATGTAGCGACTATACTGTTTATAATAAGAGCATTTAGGTGATTTTATGCCAATTGAGCGGGTTTCTGATATCAAAGTTTCGAATCGTTCTATGTCATATGGTTTCGCGACCCAAAATCGGTTGCGTAAAATTCTAGGCGATATGAACCGGGTAGTAGATGAAATTAATCAGGGTATTGATGCCTATTATGACCCCCAAAATGTGTCAAAACAACGAGAATATCTAGAGTCTATTCAAACAAAAGTGAAAGTGATGGATGAGAACCAGGATAATGAAATGTTGGTCGCTTTTCCTGAATACTTTGAGAAAATTCAAACTAAACTCTTTCGAGAAGTTCAAGCAGAACACCATCGTCTTGATGCCGAGGCAGGCATAGAACCCAGTATCTCTCCTTTAACGTTAGGTGAACTGATAGCGCAAATGGATCCTGATAAAGTCAATGAAATGACTTCTATTTTAGTGAATCAATCAAGTGATATATTGACAGAGTCGTTACAAAGTTTATATCAACCCGGAGAAGTTGGAGCAGACCAATATCATGCTTTTTTAAGAGCACATCATATTACCATGTTAGGAGGGAACAATTCTAAAAACTTCAAAGTGGTTAATAAAGATACAGATGAGGCGCAGGTATTAAAAGTAGAAAACCGGTTAGGTATTCCCAAAAAAGCAGAAATGCATTTACGAGAAGGGCCTGTTTCGGGTGTATTTACAGCGCTTTTTGCGGATAGACGCGTTTTGTATTCTGATCCAAAGACAGGGCAAGAAGTTGCAAGAAGTTTACAAGTGACGGAATTTTGTCCGGGAAGTGATGTAGATTCCTATGCTATTGCTTTTAAAGATGATGATTTAAGAATGATGAGCGCTGTATCAATACATCTTAAGATGGCTGAAATTTTAGAGCAAATGCAAAGTGAAGGTTGTTTTTTTCCAGATATGAAAGGGATGAATTGGCTGATTGATTCATCAAATCGAGTGAGAATTGCAGATGGAAAATCATTTGAATTTACTGATGTAGTAGGAGAGGTTGAAGGCCAAGCTGATTTATTGAGAACACTTTATGTGTCAGCACCTGAGATGCTTAAGCGTTCAGCAGGTACTTTTTCAGCAGATAAAGCACAGGCGTATATGCTTGTTAAGAATTTGTATCAATATTTATCAGGTAGTCATTATGAGGTATTTATCAAGCGTAATACTTATGGCAAGAAAGAGGTTATTGTAGATGCTGCAGATCTTAGTTTTTCACATCCTATTTTTCGTACAGATAAAGGTTTACAGTTGAGGCAGTTGATTGAAGATGGAATGAAAAAAGACCCAGAAGCTAGACCGTCTTTAGCTGAAATTCAGGAGCGAATTAAAACCATTGAGCCTGATTATGCAGAGGCAGAAGCAAGACAAGTGGAGAGGCTAAGAGAATGCTGCGAAGCGCATTTAACAACACTTGAATCATTGTCGATAGGAGAAAATGATTCAATTATGGTTGATTATTTGCGCGTAAAAAGAGAGCAGCTTAACTTGCAAAAAAGCCCTAGTATTCAAGATTTAGTGCAGTTAGAACAGACGTTAAAGACAGCTGAAGAGCATATAGAAGATATCTCTCAAAGAATACAAAAAGAAATTGAGCGACTCAATCATAAATCAATGGGGCCGGAAGCGGGTTTAATTGAGCGTTTAATGTGTGATTTATCTTTTGAGGAGCGGGCTAAAATACTTCAATTAGATACATTTGAAACAGCGCGATTAGTTCAGGTGCTAGAATCTATTGAGAGACAAGAGAAAAAACAGATATTGGCTTGGGAAGAAACAGCTACAGGCTATGAAGAACCCTTGTTGAACTTTATTGGTCAACAAAAAATAATAAAAGCGGAGCCCGATAAATTGAAGGCGGCTCAGAGTGAGTTTCAATCACTGATTACGCGAATAAGAGCAGTTAAATTAAAACCAACCGATCCTCGAATGATTGAGTGTACTCGGGATCTTTATGAGGCGTTGGGGGCAAACCCTGATAGTCGGCAGTATGAAGCGGTGAATTTGCAGGCAAAAGCGTTATTAGAGCAGCTTGCGCCTTATATGAAGAAAATAAATGAGACGATTAGTCTGTTACGTCTTGAGGACATGGGGGAACTTGCTGGTGAATTGCGAGCTGCAGTGCGTGCGGTTCCTGTTAAAGAGCGCATTGAAATAAATCAAGAAAAAACACCCGAAGCCAGAAAAGTAGTTGCTGTTTTAGCGTCGATTGATAAGCAAAGAGAAGAAAAAGCATTGAAAGCTGCTAAAGTAAAGTTCGAAGAAATAATATCTCAATTTGAGGCATTACAAGTTGGCTTAAACGATAGTGAGATGCAAGCTTTTATAGGTGAGGCGCGTGATGATTTCAATGATAGTTTGAGTCTTCATGAATGTATTGGCACGAACAGGGCCTTACAGGACATATTAACTGATATTAAAATGTATATGACTCAAATGAATTCAGATATTAAATTGCTTCGGGAAGAGGGGTTTGACGAACTTGCAACGCGTTTGGGAGATGCTGTTGCTTTAACGCCGATTGCACAGCGTATTGAAATAGCTCAGAAAAAAGAGCCAGAAACAGATTCGGTTATTGTTGTTTTAGCCTTGATTGATGAAAAAAGAGAAGAGAAAGCATTAGAAGTGGCTAAAGCAACCTATGCAGAAACGATATCTAAACTGGAATCATTACAGGTAGGGCCAAATGACGCTGGAATGCAACGTTTTATTGAGGCGTTATCTGAAGATATAGGAGCTGCTTATGCTGATGATGCTGCTGTCGCTATTGATCGGAAAGAATATGAGCTGTTGGATACGTATCTGAAAAAAATATTAGATCAGATTGGGCCTTATGCGGGAAAGATTAACTTAGAAATTAAAGCGCTTCGAGATGAAGGATTAAATGAGTTGGCAGATGAGTTGCAAACAGCGATGGGCCTTGTTCCTATTTTAGATAGAGGAAGTATCGACAAAAAAGACACTGCACAAGCAGATCGAGTGATTTTTATTTTGGGATTAATTTCTGAAAAAAGAGCAGAGAGAGCAGCATTTAAAGCTACGGAATCAGTATTTGAAGAGATTTTAGATAAATTAGAAGTGCTCCAAATGGGAGACAATGATTTTGCAATGCTTAATAGGTTAGATGATTTTTTGGATAGAAAAAGTTTTGCTTCTAACCCTCAGTCACTTGAGTTAATGGAATCACTTAATCATGAAATGAAAGCTGACTTGATTGCACTTGAACCTTATATTATTCCTAAAAATGCACAGATTAGAGCGCTCCGAGAAGAGGGTTTGGATGAACTTGCAGATAAATTACGGGATGCGGTTGTTACAGTTCCTCTGGACGTTCGTGCTGAGATAGCCCAGAAAAATATGCAAGAGGCAGATAATGTTGTGGTTATTCTGGCATTAATTGAAGCTCAAAAATTATCAGTACTTAAATCAGAGATTGAAGCAATTATTGCCGAGTTAAAGACATTAGCAGTGGCGTCAAAAGATCCTGAGATGGAAGCAGCCATACAGGAGATCAACGAGGGTTTAGCTGAGGAGTCAAGTTCTCAAGCGTATGAGATGTTTAAAGCTTATCTACAGGGTGTGCTGAACGACATTAAAGGCTTTTCAGAGCAGATTAAAATGGAAATCGAGTTATTGGAAAATGAAGAAGGGATGGATGAACTAGCAGATGAGCTCAGAGATGCAATGCTTGCTCTCCCTGTACTTGAACGTGTGGCGTCATTACATCTGGTATCACTTAATGAGGAGAAGGGAGTATTGCCTAAAAAATCAGATATTGCTGATATTTTGAAGGCAATTGAACAAAAAAGAGAAGCAAGATCATTAGAAGGCTTAAGAGTAAGATTTTTAGATTTAGCCTCTCAAGTGGAACAATTAGGATTAGGAACAGAAGACATTGGCATGCAACGTTATTTAGAAGAGATAAAAGCGTTTGAGTCAAAAGCTACTTTGAGTCGTGATTATGAGCGTGGATGTAGGGATTTAATGCTGATATTGGAGCAGATTGAAGTTTTTGCAAATAAAATGAATGTAGAAATTGAAGCATTGCGAGATAAAGGGATGGATAATCTTGCAGATAACTTACGTGATGCAATAGCGGCAATTCCTGTTGAAGAGCGAACAGAAGCGCTATATATGAACAATACATCTAAAGCACGGGTTGTATTAGATGTTTTAAAACAGGTAGAAGAGGAAAATCAAGAGAACGCGATTCGAACAACACAAAGCTTTAAAAATGCTGTTTCAGATGATCGTAAAAAACTAGGTTTAGAAGAAACAGACGAACTACAAGAACCTGAAGTACGAGAAGAAGAACCTGAAGTACGAGAAGAAGAACCTGAAGTACGAGAAGAACCTGAAGTACGAGAAGCACCTGAAGAAGCACCTGAAGAAGCACCTGAAGCTTCTACTCATAATATGCCGAGGATGTAAGCGGGTTAGATTGAAGTGGTTCACGGCATGTATGTTTCATGTAAGTTACAAAGGAAAAAAACATACCCACTGATTATTTACTATACTTAATGTATGTTTATTAACTTGGAAGATGTGTGACTATTCAAAATATTAGACCTATCCGATATGACAGCCGTGGATTAACGCCTAGTACTGCGTTAAAGACACGGCAGTTTGCCGGGACAATGTTTGGTGTAATAGATGATTTGAATGCTTTGATTGATTCATATAATAATGAGCAAGATTTTACTGAAAAACGTAAGTGGTTAGCTGAATTATATGAAGCACTAAGAGAGGCAGATAGAAATTCTTCAGATATCATGGTGAGTCGTTTTCCGAGTTATATTGAGCAAATTCATCATACTTTGTTTAAAGAAATACAAGAAGAGTTTAAAATGCTTGGTGTAGCTTCACTTGAACAAGCGGCTTTAGATCATCCTGATAATCTTATTAAAAATGCGCTTGCACCTGCTGAAATCTTGGCAAACATGACGCCTACAAAAGTGGACAAACTTGCCAAGTTATTGGACTCAGGCCATGTATTAGCGATGAGTGATTTAAGAAATATATACCAGGTTGGTGAAGAAGGGGCGTTAGTATTTCATGCTTTTTTAGAGAGTCATACCATTCGAGTTTTAAGTATCCGAAATTCTAAAAATTTTGTATTGCAGCATAAAGATTCACAACAAGAATATGTGTTAAAGCTAGAAGATCGGTTCGGTATGCCAAGACATATTGAGCATGATTTAAGGGCAAATGGTTTATCTGATGTTTTTACACCGATTCTTGCAGATAGGCAGGCATCGTATCGGCGTGTTCAAGGTGTAAAAGAAGAAGTTGTAACACGTACAGTGCTTATTACAACGCTTTGTGATGGTAAAGATCTTGAAGCTGATACAAGCAAGCATGCTTCTAATCAAGCACGCATAGATGCTGCACTTGATATTTATATGCAAATGGCAGGGGTTTTAAAAAAAATAGAGGCCAATCAGTGCGTATTTACGGATATGAAGAACAGCAATTGGCTTTTGGATGCATCAGGTCATCTTAGAATTTCAGATACCAAAGGTTTTTTATTTACAGATGAGCATGGTCAGGTTGATGTGACTGATAAAAAGGAGATAAATGGTACTTATGGTGGGATAGTGCATACACCATATATGAATCCAGAAGAAATGAATGGCAACACATTTTCAGCAGAAAAATTACATGCATATATGTTTGGTAAAAATTTATATCAATATTTAACGCAATGTCATCCCAATTATTTTTATGTCAATTCAAACCCTTATACTGGGCGACTGAAAACACGTCATGAGTTAGATTTTTCCAGCAGTATTTTTAGTACTCCACAAGGGAAAGATTTAGAAGCATTGATTAAAAACATGATGACTTCAGATCCTGCGGCACGCCTTTCTGTTGATGAAGCGCAGCTCGAAATTGAACGCATTATTGTTAAAAATACGGAAGTAAAAGCGCTTAAAGCGGAAGTAAAAGCGCTTAAAGAAGAGTGTGTGGCTTTGCTGCTCATCATTTCAGGGTTTGGGGTTAAAGCCCGAGGTGTAGAAGATGCTCAAATGAAAGAGTTAATAAGGTCAACTTATGCACAAATGGAAGGCGTAGAACATAGTGATATATTTGAAATGATTAAAGAGTCTTTAGAGCAAACATTAACAACTGTTCAAAAAAGTGCTTCAATGGTTGAAGAAATTGAGGCGCTAGCTAAAAAAGAAGGGCTTGGGATGAAGGCGAAAGGGCGTAGGATTGTTGAGGCCATGGGACGTGTTCCTTTGGGTGAGCGTGGTGCAATTCTTGAGGTGCGTGATGGGGGTACACGAGCAACTGAGGCTGTTTTAAAAGAAATAGGTTCCTCTCGCTACTTACCACGGTTTATGCATTTTGTAAGAGAGGGAAAAGACGGAAAATTTTCGCCTGAAAAAGCATCAACTATGTTTAAAGCATTTAAAGCGAAACACCAACAAGATTTGCCTGAGGCAGATTCGTCAGCGCAAGAGAATGACATTACTCAGCCTAAAAAATGAAAATTTGAAATCTTAATCAAGCATCGTTAGAATAAATGTTTCTGGTTGTGTTTCTATTGGATAAGGATTGTTCAATATAATGAAAAAAATGTTCATTCTAGTTTTTCTTTTCTTTTTTTCATCGGCTCTCATGGCTGTTTGTCCAAAAGCCTGTGTGACAGACTCCCCCAAATTTTGTGGTTTATTTAAGATTGCTGCCCAGTGTCATTGTACTTCATCTGGATTACCTGGCGCGATGTGCTCGGATGTGAAGTTGCTCTATCAGCGTTTACTGATTACGTTCGGTTCGTTAGAAAAAACCTGTGCATTTCAGCATGATACCAGCAAAGAAGATTGTGTTGATTCATGGAGTTGTTATTTAAATGGCGGTCGAAATGCACAAGGAAAATTGTGTAATGGTACCGGTAAGCCTTGTCCTTAATTTTTTAATAAGTATTTATGCGAACTATTTTATTGTTAGTTTTTTTGTATTTTCCTGTATTGGTCTTTTCGGGTAACACGGAATCTTTGTCTTATTTACATCCGTTTTATGTGGGGGTGAATGCTGGATATGGGTCAACAACATGGAAAGGGTTAGTGCCAAATGCAGATAACAAAAGTATTGTTTTGAATATGTCAACACCAACAAACGTAACTGAAGGTGGGGGGGTTGTTGGTGGCGTGGTCGGGTTTGAGTTTTTTCCTTCTTTAGCGATTGAAAGTCTTTATCTTTCTTATCCTGATGCGCGTGTTTTTTTTGATACGAGTAGTTTGTTTACTTTTGAAAATGAGGGGTTAACAGAACTCCGTACGCATACTGAAGCCGCCGCTCTGATGGTCAAAGTGATGTTTACTATTCCTGAAACGGCGGTACGTTTGTATTCAAGTGTGGGTGCAGGTTGGGTCCATCGCGAAGATGAACTCAGTGATGTTTGGCTTACGACTCCTGCTTTTGGTGCAGGGTTTAATTATCCTCTCTCTGAGCATTTAATGGCCGAAATTGCCGCTAATTATTTTTCTGGTTACGGAGAGTCTGAACTCAATCCTGTGAACGATTTTATTCCTTTTTTGTATTCTGTTTATTTTAGAGTGGCTTACCGTATTTAAGGCAGCAACTTATCAAGCCATTTTGGGATATACCAATTCCAACTCTTGAGGAGTACCATCGTGGATGGCACAAGCAGCGTGCGAATAGCAAATGCATCCACAGCAATTGCAACAGCAATACCTAAACCAAACTCTTTAACCATGAGTACATCTGCCGTCATGAACGACCCACAAATACAAATGACAATAAGGGCAGCACTTGTGATAATACGGCTGCTTTGGTCGATGCCAAAGACAATGCTTAATTTATTATTATGTGTTTTTTTAAAGTGTTCTTGGATACGTGTGAGCAGAAATACTTCGTAGTCCATTGAAAATCCAAAAATTGCGCAAAAAATGATGATGACGAGCGTAACATCTAGCATGCCTTGTGGCTCAAAATTAAGGAGTTGATAAAAGTGACCTTCTTGAAAAATAAAGACCAGAACACCATAGCAGGCAGAGAGGCTTAAGACATTCATAAAAATAGCCTTAAGTGGTAAGAAAATAGATCGGAGTAAAAAGAGTAAACTAAGATAAGTTAAAGCCATGACCCAAATGACAGCATAAGGGAAAATATTAGTGACCGTTTGCATCACATCAAAGTTTTGAACGGGCACACCTGTGACCGCGAGTGTTAATCCTTTACCAGGATTCATAGCTTTTAATTTTTTAATTAAGTCTCTTGTTTTATTTGAATTCACCTCATATTTACTGAACACTCTAATGAGTGTAAAGCGTTTACCTGTACTTGTACTTAAAAGTTGTTTAATGCCTGGATCTTTGCGTTTGGCTGACGATTGATAGAGTTGTTGGTATTGCTTCTTGGATAATCGAGGAGAAGTCGTGACAATACTGTCAACACGCTGAATGCCTTCTATTTTTTCAATTTTACGGGTAAAACGATACAGTTGAGAGATGCGGTAGGATGATAAAATGGAGTGTCGTTCAGTTGAAACAACGAGTAAGATAGGCGCTAGTTCGTTTTCATGAAAGTGTTGTTTAAACTCATCAAAAAACATTCGACTCTCAGATTGTTTGGGCACAATTCGAAAATCTGATATCCCAAATTTGACGTGTACTAATGAGTATCCTAAGAATAATAAAAAACTAAGACTTAAAAAGAGAAAAAAGACAGGACGATTGACTACGATTTGCGCGAGTGATCGCCATAGGTGTCGTTTTTTTGTTTCTTTGTTATTAACATTTCGAATGGCGAATGAATTAAGACGTGTCCCGAGGGCTGAAAGAACGGCAGGTAGTAAGGTTAGTGCAATGATGACGGCTATGAAAACGGCAACTAGACCACCGACACCAATTGAAAATAAGATATTAATAGGAAATAAAAGCAGTGCGCTTAAGCTAATAAAAACGGCAACGCCGCTAAAAAAGATAGCGCGACCCGCAGTAGACATGGTGACGGCGATGGCATCTTCCAGCTTTGCATGTTGGCGTAATTCGCTTCGAAAACGAAAAATAATGAATAATGCGTAATCTAGGCTTAAACATAGTCCTAGTAATAGTGCGAGATTGAGCGTAAAAATAGAGAGCGTGAACAAATGTCCTAAAAAATATAATGTGGTTAGAATAATGAGCGCACAGCCTCCTCCTAAGCAAACAGGTGCTAGCATAGCAACAATGGTGCCAAAGATAAGCAATAACGCAATACCTGTTAGGGGGGCTGCAATGGCATCGGCACGGTATAAATCTTTTTGCGTTTGCTTATTAATGCCCTGGGTAAATATTTGTCTGCCACCTATCTGCATTCGCATATCTTTAGGTGTTCTAATTGATGCTTTGAACTGTTCAAGTAATTCAGGCGTTAAAGCCTCATTACTTTTCACTAAAACCATAGCGTAAGCGCTATGCTCATTTTCTGAGATTTGTTGTGGATTACGACTCGGATAAACAATTTCATGTGGAATAGGAAAATCTTTTAGTTTAGATAAAGACCATTTTATTTTTTTGTTAAATGTACGTCCCGTGGCATGCAAATCGGGGCTGTAATAAACCACTATAAATCGATTGTTTTGGTCATACCCTAATTTTTTATCTAACGCTTCTTCTGCGAGAGTGCTTGGCGCACGGTCTGCAATAAAACCAGTTGACTTGAAGGGGGCCATGATATGTGGAAGGAAAGGAGCACATAAAACGGTGAATACAATCCAAAACACGATAATGGCTACTCGAAATCGGTAGATGAAACGTCCTATTTCTGAAAATGTGGTTTTTTCCATAAGTCTCTTTTTGCTTTTATTTTTAAGGTGTTGTACTTAGTATAGAAGAAGTTGGCGGAAGAGATAGGATTGAACTATATGTTACATCAAACCATTGAATAAATAGGGTGCTATGCATTCACTAAAATCTAAAAAAGAAAAAAGTAAATCATATAGTCGGGGTAGTGATATTCCGATTAAGCAGGATTTAATCACAGTCCTTCTAGATCATGCGCGTACTACACCAACCCGTTTAGCAGTTGTCACATCAGACACTTCATGGACGTATCAAGCACTTTTTGAGGACGTGCTCCTTTGGAAAAATCGTTTATGTGCTTTAGATATTAATACGCCCGTTATCATTTGCTTGCATCGTACACCTCGACTTATTTCTATTTTATTTGCATTACAATGGCTTGAAATTCCGTATATTCCTGTGGAACCTAAAATACCTTTAGAACGAATACGTGCCATTATTGAAGATAGTGAAGCAGGGATACTACTTCACGATACGGTTTATCATGAGGAATACATGAGTTTGCCATGCAAAACATGGGCACTGAATGAGTTAGAACAAACTGCTGATGTATTACCACTCGTTTTAAAAGAAAATGTGCCTCATTCTAATGCAATTGCTTATATTATCTATACCTCTGGTTCAACAGGAACGCCTAAGGGTGTTTGTGTTTCTCGGGGTGCGCTTAATAATTTTTTAGGAAGCATGAGCAGGTATTTTTTAAAAGGTGAGAAAGAAGTTTTGTTGGCAACTACAACACTTACCTTTGATATTGCAGCTTTGGAATTATATTTACCTATTTGGCAACAAAAAACATTGTTTCTTGCAAACCAAGAAGAGCATAAAGACCCCCTGCGAATACAACAGTTATTGCAAAGTTACCCGATTACTTTGTTACAAGGGACGCCTTCTTTTTGGAGTATGCTGCATCATGCGGGTTGGGATGGTACGAAGGGCTTGGTGGCATTGTGTGGTGGAGAGCCTTTAACCAATCAAATAGTACAACGTATTTCGCCTAAAGTAGCTTCATTATGGAATATGTACGGTCCAACTGAGGCAACCATTTGGTGCTCTTTAAAACAAATTCAATCGCATACGGCTATTACTGCGGGACGCCCGATTTGCAATATGGAAATGTGGGTTTTAGATGCATCCATGCAAGTGGTTCCAGCAGGTACGAAAGGTGAACTGTATATCAGTGGTCTTGGTTTGGCAGAAGGATATATGAATCGCCAAGCGTTAACGAAAGAGCGTTTTGTTTCTTATAAGCATGCACAAGGTCAGCGCGTTTATTCTACGGGAGATGTTGCATGTATGACGCACGACGGTGAATTTGTCATATTTGGTCGTGTGGACAATCAGGTCAAATTGCATGGTTATCGGATAGAGCTTGAAGATATTGAAGCGCACATTCAATCGTATCCGGATGTACGTGAATGTGGGGTTCAGGTGCACCAAGAGCAGTTAATTGCCTATATATGTACTGTAAAGAATAGTGATTATTCAGAACTGGCGCTGTTGAATCAATTAGGATCAGAGTTACCTGAGTTTATGTTGCCTAAGCGTTTTATTTATCTTGATAACTTGCCAGTGAACTCGAGTGGTAAATTAAATCGTCACGCGTTACCTTTACCATACTATACGATGCATCATGCCTCAGAAGATGTGACACCCACAGAAGCATCGCTAATGGGTATTTGGCGTGAAGTATTGAATGTTTTTAGCATGAGTACAGAGGATAATTTTTTTGATTTAGGCGGACATTCGTTATTGGCAGCACGTATTATTATGAAGGTTCGAGAAGATCTTGGGAAAATGGTGACCATGGCAGATATTTATCATGCTCCATCTATTGCTGAGTTCGCTGAACTGGTTACATTTGCACCGGATGCCGAGAAGAAAACGGTCATACCGCGTAAAGCAGGTTTATCTTCTTGGATGCCACTGACTGATTTCCAATTTGTTTTATGGATGTCAAATGTATTTAAGCCTGATGTTAAAAAATTGAATGTGGTAGGACGCAAACGTATTTTAGGTCCATTAAATCGAGACGCATTAAACTTGGCTCTGCAAGCATTAATCCAGAAGCATGACGTATTATCTTATCGCGTTAATCGAGTGATTCCTGTTCAAAAAAGAAGGGTTGAACAAGCCATTCAGTGGCATGAAGATTCGATTTTGAGCGAGGATGAAGCGGTGATGGAAGCGCATTTGAGTCAATCAATGGATGATTTATATGTTTATCAAGCTTGGGATAAAAATAAGCCATTGATTCACGCAAAACTATTTTATTTGACAAAGCAGCGTATTGAGATTCAAATTGTGATGCCACATATGATTGCAGATCAGCAATCATTAGGTATCTTTTTTCAAGATTTATCAGATGCTTATTTGTTTTATGCACGTCAATTGACAGCAGAAATTAATTTAGATTCGAGGGGATTTGAAACCTATGTTCGACATGAGCATGATTTTATACGTTCTTCATTGAAAACAGATGAGCTGTTTTGGAAAACGTATTTAAAAGATGCCGAATTGATTCGTTTTGTAGACCGCTATGTTGTGTCTAATCCGGCAAAACAAGCGCATGCATATTCTACTTTTCTTCCAATTGAAGAGGCTCAATTAAAAAAATGGCGAGCTTTTTGCATAAAACATGCCATTACTTTGAATGATTTGTTGTGTGCAGGCGTTGGGGCGATACTTCATCAGAACGTGCAAGAAGTCAAAAGTATGCCTGAGCATTTGTTTATCAATGTGGTTAAATCAACGAGGGAAGACCCTGTTTACGATGAAGTGATTGGGTGCTTTCTTCGTGCACAACCGATTAAGCTCAATTTGACAGGTAAAAAAGATATGGTTGCGTTAGCAAAACAAGTACAGCAATCGGCATTAGAGACAGCGCCTCATCAATATGCTTCAAGTCTTATTAAGTTGTCATCTATTGGTGATCTTGATCACTCAGCAAAGTGGATTAAACCGTTTTTGATATCGTTACTCGGGATGTTTTCTGGCAACATGCGCCAACAACCTTATGCATTAAGTGCTCCTATTTTAAATGCATGTAAACGATTAGCAGTACTTGAACAACGGCATGGCTTTGTTGTGAATGTGAATATATGGGATAGTTTTTTTTCTAGTTCAAAAGAAAAATCTGCCCGTCTTTTTGGAGCCATGTGTGAACCTGTGCCCTTGGAGCAAAAAGATATTTTTACCATTAATGATGTACTCGATATTTGTCTTTTGAAGGACAGCGCCAAAAACCAAGCTTTTTTGGTGTTATCTGCGAATTTGCAACCTGAATTTCGTGAGCATTTAGGGCGTAGTTTGTTGGATACCTTAGGGTAAAAGTACACTTATAAACCAAATTATTAGTTATTAACTATACTTATAAAATCATCATCATTTAGGTAAATCAGTGCCTATTCGAAAGCTCAAGCCGTTTCAATATAACCCTGTGCGATCATCAAAAGATAAAGATATTCAGTCTTTTCTTGAACTGATTGCGCCTGATATAGAAGCTTTGAATCAAGCGATTGATTTGTATAATCGTGAGACGGATTCTGCTAAGAAACTAAGCCAACTTCAAGCAATTTACAGCGATTTTCAGCGTTTAAATAATGGGTGCTCAGATGAAGTGGTAAGTGGTTGTTCTGATTATGATGAGCAAGTTAATCAACAATTATTTGAAGATATGCAACGCGAATTTGAAGGGCTTGGCGTGACTTCAATGCAACAAGCTTTGTTACCTCATCCATTAGAAGTGGCTGTAAACCCTGCATCACCTGATGAAGTGATTGCGAATATGCCACCAGATAAAATGAAGAACTTGGTGACATTATTATTTCTAGGAAAAAGACTAGATCTGAATCGTTTGAAAACAGAGGTGTATCGGTTGAGTGAACCAGGTTCAGCGGCATTTTTTCAATTTTTAAGAACACATGATATTCGTAGTATGGCTGGTACTAATTCTAAAAACTTTGAGATAGTCGAGAAAGATTCTGAGCCTGAAAAGCGTTATGTTTTGCAACTAGAAAATAGGCTTGGCATGTCGATGAATGCTGAGTCTTATCTAAGAAAAAATGGTTTATTTGATGTGTTTGTTCCTACCTTAGCGAGCAGGCAAGTGTTTTATTTTAATGAAGACATAGAGCACATGTTCACACGAAACGTGCTTATAGCACCATTTTGCGATGGAAATGATTTAAATACTCGGTTAAAGAAAGTTACAACTAATGAGGAGCGTCAGAAGGCGGCTATTGATATGTACACACAAATGGCAGAAGTGTTTGCGGTGACTGAAGCAAATGGCTGTGTGTTTACTGATGCAAAAAATAGTAATTGGTTGGTTGACGAGGATGGAAATCTTAAAATTTCAGATACAAAAGGATTTTTATTTACCAATGCACAAGGTCAGTTAGATTTAGCGGATGCAGAAAAGAAAAATGGAAATTATGGTGTTTTTATAGCGTCACGTCATACGATTATGCCAGAGGGTTGGGAGAATAAGCCTGCAGCAAATAAGGCACATGCATATATGCTGGGCATTAATTTATATCAATATTTGACGAAATGTGATGAAAAGTATTTTATGGATGAGAGGATAGATTGTTACCTTCAAGTAAAGCCGGTTGAGAGGTTTGATTTTTCAGATGAGATTTTTAGAGGGTTACCAGGAGAAGAACTTAAGGCATTAGTTCAAGGTTTGTTACAAACAGATCCGACATCACGCCCTACAGTCACAGAAGCACGTGAGACACTTAAAAGAATGAACCCAGTGCGTGAGGCAGGTCATGCTGTTCGGAAAACGGCAGTTGCTTTTGAATGTGCGCCACTGATAAAAGAAATTGAGAAGTTTAGAGTCACTGCCAGAGGCGTTCAAGATGTCACAATGGATACATTTCTTGCGGATATGCGTTCAAGAATGAGCAATCTTAAAACACAGGAAGAAATGAAGGTACTTAAGGCAGAATTGAACTCGACATTAGATGCCCTACAAGATAGTGAAAAAATGGTAAAAGATATCGAAACCTCGATGAATAAGTGGGGTTGGAATAGAGCAGAGAAAGGACGAAAAATAGGAGAAGCTTTGGCGCGTGTGCCCTTAACCGAGCGTGGGCATATTGCTGAAGGGAGTACTCCAGAAACACAAGCTGTTTTAAAGGCGATGGCGTATCATCGTCATGAATGGCGTTCGGCTACTGAAAAAAAAGGACGGGAAGGTGATATAACGAAGGGTGAAGGTGCTCAAACGTTCAAAGATTTTAAAGCAAAGTATCAGTCGGTACGTCCGAAGCAAGAGCGTCCAGAGCAAGAACAGGATAAGAAGAATGAGAACGATTCGGGTGCGAGTCATACGGGGGGTGGTAGATGAACGAATTAGTCTATGTGCCCTGGTTTATCTCTGAGAGATCCTCACTTTTTTTAGATGCTGTTATTTTTAAGATTGCTTTTAATTGGCAGCCTTTATTTTACCGTCGTTGCTGTATAGGTTACATATTTTGTATGTTATTTGAATAAAATTATTATCATGAAAAAAGTGACCATCTCTCAGGCATAAAGCAGAGTACGTAGATAAGCAAAAAATTGATTGCTTACTATACTTATATAATAGTTATAAATCATATTGAATTGTTATGCTTAATCGACTTAAAAATATTGGTTATGACCAACGAGGCTTGAGTCAGAGTGAGTTTCGTTATGTTAGACAGTTTATAGATGCGGTAAGACCTGAGATCGAAGGATTTAATCGATTAATTGATGCGTATAATCAAGAAATAGATAAAGATGAAAAATTAAGGCAACTTCAAGACATTTATGCAAGTTTGAAATGGTTGAACGATAGATTTTTAAACAGAGCCATTGATTATTGTCCTGATTATTATCATGGTATTAACCGAGATTTTTTCCGGGAACTACAAGCTGAGTTTCGTGACTTGGGTGTTTTATCAATGCACGAAGATGCAGTATATCATCCTGAAAAGCCGATTTTAGATTCAGGATCTCCCCCTGAAAAATTAGCTAATTTATCGTTTGAAGATACAGAAGCACTGATTAAAATATTGAAGCGAAATGATTGGACAAAGGCGAGCAAGTATTTCTCTGATGACCATCATTCCTATACGATTCGTGTTTTGGGTGGGCATAACTCAGAGAGTTTTATTTTACAAAATATAACAACGCAAGAAGAATACGTTTTAAAAATAGAAAATCGCTTAGGTTTACCAAGGCATGCGGAGACCCATTTGAGAAAAAATGGCTTGTCAGGTGTTTTAACCCCCATGCTCGCAGACAGACAAGTCTCTTATTTTGATGCGAAAGTCAATCAGGTGGTGACACGAACGGTATTGTTAACCACACTTTGTGAAGGTGATTTAGAGCATGCCACAGAAAAACATAAGTCTAATGATGCTCGAATAGATGCAGCCCTTGATATTTATACCCAAATGTCAGAAGTACTCGGCACGATTGCTGCAAATAATTGTATATTTACAGACATGAAAAACAGCAATTGGCTGATTGATGAGCATGGGAACATTAAAATTGCTGACACCAAAGGATTTTTGTTTACGAATGCAGAAGGGATATTTGATCTTAATGATGATGACGAAAAAAATGGAAATTATAATCGAGTTGCCAATACACCTTATGTGAATCCACCAGAGGGGTGGGGTAGGAAACCACGTGCAGATCAATCACATGCTTATATGTTGGGTAAAAATTTATATCAATATTTAACACAATGTAGCCACCGAGCATTTTATATTGATAATAATACGAAGCAGCCTTTAAAGCAGGTGCATCAATTAGATTTTCCTGATGCGGTGTTTAAAACGGAACGTGGGCGTGCATTAAAAGCATTGATTATAGAGTTGATGCAGGATGATCCTCGAAAACGTCTTTCAACTGAAGCGGCATGTGAACGTCTTAAAGCAATAGGTAACCCACCTGTTCGGGATACCAGAGCCATGTTTGAGCGTGCAAAGATGAGTAAGACATTACTCAAAAGACTCAATCAATTTAGAGTTAAGCCACAAGATGGACCTCTGGATACACTGATTGAAAAGATGCGTTCAGAAATAACAGAAGCAAACACAACAGAAGCAATGAATGCCATTCAACAAAGATTAAAACTAATTGGAGAAACATTAAAGCGTTTAAAAAGCAATGACGCGAGGAAAAGCGTTTTTTTATATCAGCGCAATATTGTGTTTGGAATGCTTGAAGGGGATACAAAAGAAGTTGAGCAGGCTTTAAAAGCCTTGCCTGCACACTTAAAAACATGTGCGACGTTAATGGATGAGATAAGTGCATTTAAAGTGACCGCAAGAGGCGTTGAAGATACGCAAATGAACGCATTCTTTCAATTGATGCATCCAAAAATAAGACTTGCTAAAACGTTTAAAGAGATGGAAGCCATTCAAGCAGAATTAAAATCGACACGAGATGCCTTAAAAAGCAGTCAAGCCATGGTTCAAGAAATTGAAGGTTTAAGTAATCAGAGTGGTTTTGATATGCAACGAAAAGGATTAAGAATTGCTGATGCATTAGGTCGTGTGCCTTTGACAGAGCGTGGGATAATACGCGAAGTGAGTGAAGGCGGAAGTCTTGAGACGGAAGCTGTTTTAAGAGCGATGGCATCTCCCAGGTATTCATGGCGGCGCTTTACGAAAGAAGGACGAGAGGGAAGCTTAGACCCTAAAAAAGCTTCAGGTATGTTTCTTGCGTTCAAAGCAAAACACCAAGCTGATGTCATACGGACTGAAACCGAGAATAAAGTGGATATGGATGCAGAGATTGATTCAATGGACGGCGTAACGGATGATGAGCTTGAAGAAATATCACTTGATTCAGAGGCAGAGCAAAGTTCGAAAAAGCAAGTTCTTTATCGAGATTGTTATCGTTTAATTCTAGAGATCGGACACTTTGCCATTCGTGCACGTGGTGTAGAAGATGTTGAGATGAATAATTTTATTGCGAGTATGCAAGAACAAATAAATCATGCAGACACACCCAAAGCAATGCAAACCATTAAATTTAAATTAGAATCGACGTTAAATCATTTGAAAGCAAGTGAATCTGTGGTGCGAGAAGTTGAAGAGTTTGCTGAACAAGAAGGGATTGGGATGAGTATTAAAGGACGCAGAATTGCAGAGGCGATGGTAGCTGTTCCTTTAGAAAAGCGCGGGGCCATGCTCTTTGAAAAAGCGAACGGAGGTACCGTAGAAACAGAGGTTGTTTTAAAAGAGATGGCAGCTTCCCAGTATTTGAGCTGGGTCATGCCTGGGCGTGAAAGGCAGCCAAATACTGATGCAGCGATTACAAAGTTTAACGCTTTTAAGTTAGCACATCAGCATGAGCTTCCTAAGCGAGATGAGTTAGGGCAGAATAAAGAAAATGGGGCAAAGCATCATCCAAGACAACAGTGAGGATATTATGACTGAATCAAAACAAGCAGAAAATCCAGGGGGCATGACAGATTTACATCGTGCAGCGTCTCATGGTAATCAAGAAGAGGTAACACGCCTGTTAGCAGAAGGTGTGATTGATCCTAATCAATTGAATCTTGCGGGACAGCCTGCTTTGTTTAAAGCACTTGAACTATCCATGGCCGAGGGACCTGAGGCACGACCCGGTAGAGAAGCTATTTTTAGGCAGTTGTGGGATGTAACACGCCCTGAAGTACGTTTGGTCCAAGATAAACGTGGCAATACAGCATTACAGTTAATGGCTGTTCGTGGCTTTGATGAACTGACTCGCTGGTTATTAGCTGAAGCGCCTGAGCTTGCTAAAAAGCCGATGAAGTATTCTGATGAATATCCTATTCATAGCGCGATTTTAAATACACGTCTTGATCCGGCAGCAAATTTTGAGGTGACAAAAGCGTTATTTGAGTTAGATCCAGATACTGCGACCTATAAAACAGCTAAACAGCAAACGCCTCTGCATTATGCGGTATGCCATGGTTCGGATGAAATGGTTCAGTATTGTTGTGATGGCCGTTTTGGCGATGATATCGATGCAACAGACAGAGAAGGTATGACAGCCCTTGCTTTTGCGAAGGTAAACGACAATACAGTTGCCGAGGGTTATTTACTTGCAGCAGGTGCTGATGAAAGTAAGATTGATTTAAGTGCTATAACGCACGTTTCTCATCCTTAAAGGCTTGAATGGGTGAGCATGAAATGACTGAATCTGAACATACAGACACTGTTACCCCGTCACAATTATTTCAAGCCCTTGAAATGACGGTGACGGATGGTCCTGAAGCGCTTGTTAAAAAAACGGCTGAGTTTAAAGCGCTTTGGATGCGGGCAACGCCTGAGGTACGCAGCGCTCAAAATGGGGCAGGTCAAACCCTTTTACATGTGATGGTTGTTTATGGTTTTGAGGATTTAATTAAAGATGTGCTGCAAGAAATGCCAAAGCTTGCTTTGCGACATGCAAAAGAGAAAGGAGAATATCCTATTCATACTGCTATTTTGAATCATGAGATTGAAGTTGTTCAGTTATTACTTGAGGTGCCAGGGGTTGCACGGTTAAAAAATAATATAGGTCAGACAGCATTGCATTATGCGGCACGGTTTGGTTCGCAAGATATGATGGCGTTATGTTGTAAAATGCGAGCAGGAAATATCAATGAAAAAGACCGGCTTGGAAAAACCCCTCTTGCATTAGCGAAAGAAGACAATACCCCAGATGTTGAGGCAGTGTTGATTGCACGAGGTGCGGATGAAAATGTAGTTGGGTTTTAGGTGTCGTCTCTGTACATGACAAAAAAACCTGTCATGCCCGCGTAGGCGGGCAACCATCCATCAAAATAATCCAATTCCTAAGTCAATCCACTGAGGGTTGTTCTGTTCAATAAGGTTTATTTTCCATTTGAAAACTACACCTAACATCAAAATATTGATGTCCGATTTTCCCAGCGCCAGTTTGTTCTGTCCATGCTAAGATACCATTGTCCGCCGTCGACCAAAAACAACTTAAAAATAAACCCAGCAATTTGTTGGTAATCTAGAGGGAATTGTGAAAAGAAGCGCTGAATTCTACGATAACGAGAAGCTTGCTGCGCTTCACCAAATACGGCACAGGACAACCTAGCTATA
>JAHZKF010000003.1 GCA_022600575.1 Gammaproteobacteria bacterium
CGTACCATGCAATTGAAAAATACTTTTTGCCAAGTCAATGCCTAATACAGTAATATTCTTTTTCATGGATCCTCCACTTTATTTGAATGATTTGCACAACTTCATTCTGGCTCATTGCGAAGCCTTCTTAAAGTGGCAGGGTCCATACTATTATTTGTCCCCTCCGCCTACGTGGCCCGATTTATTCGGGCCATCCAGTGGTTTTAAACAGCAGATTGCCTGGATACCCTGCATAAAGCAGGGTACGTAGGGAGAGAAGTAGCCTCTAACGAGGCTTTTCGAGCAATTGTCAACACACTCTAAGCTGAATCGTTTTTTTTACTGCCTTATAAGCATTAAGAATGCCCGCACCACATGATTTTTTAGGCACAGTGATATCAAGACAAGACTGACTACCCGCAGGTATTTCATCCAAAGTTGGGAAAGGGCTTATGGTCTCAGGTGAGGTAATCATTGTTTTAACTTGTTCTGTAGTAAGTGTTTTATCTATTGAGTACAGTAACGCAATAACGCCAGACACATGGGGTGCTGCAAAGCTTGTTCCCTGTTTATATAACAAGGCTTGCTCTGTTGTAAAAAAAATCGAATTTTTCCTGTTCCCTCCAGGAGCGGCAAGGGTAATACCCTCTCCCCAATTGGAGTAATCCGCACGTTCGCCATAACGCCCTGTGGCAGCAACCGCAATCATGTGCTTGCAATTTGCAGGATAGTTTTGCGTGACTTCTTTATTTTGATTTCCTGCAGCCGCAATAAAAGAGCTATTTTTTTGATGCAGTTTGTCGATTATTTTCTGCGCTATTTTAGGGCAGGATTGTGTGCTACCAAAGCTCATATTAATACCAACAATATGCTTGGGCGCCTCAGGTAAACCGGGGAAATTTTCACCTGATAACCAGTAAAGTGCATTCAATTGATCGGATAAATAAGAATATAAACAAGGAGGAAAACCACAGGTTTTTACATCTGTAAATTGCGTAAAAACATTAATGGGCAACACGGTACTACGTGGTGCAACACCAAAAAGTATTCGACCATACACTGATTCACCTGTTGCCGCGATAATACTAGCAACCAATGTTCCGTGATTGTATCCCGAACACTCCTTACAAGAAGGTTCCGCACCCGTGCCATAGTGATTAGCTTCTGTAAAGTGTACGCCCTTTAGAAGATTTGAATTCAAGGCACCATGATTCATGGTGCCTGTATCAAGTACCACAATGGTGATATCTGATGCTCCTGTTGTAAACTCCAACCAAGTGTTTTCTATCTCAATACCACCCGGTGGTCCATCTAAATTCCATTGTGTATCTGTATCTATTTCCATAATAGAAGATAAAAAATTGGGTGTAACCGCTTCAACTTCTGGTATTTTTTTTAACTTCAAAGCAATGGATAACAGTTCTTTCTTTGAATAAACCTCTGTTGGCTTTAAATAAACAAGCAAGGATCCATTTAACATGCGTGTCGCACGGACAAAGCTTATATCAGGGACGTTAATATTAATTTCATGAAGCTCAGCTTGCGAGAGCTCATGTCGCACTAAAGAATGTGGCGGTTTATGATAATAGCTGATAATAAGCGATGGATTTGGGCCCAGTAAATCACTCGCATGCATAACTGTAGAAAAAAGAAGAATAAATAATGGAGAAAGTAATTTAATACACATTAGAATAACAGCCAAATAATTATTCTTGCCGAACAAAAAAAATAAACATTAGGGGCTGTTGACCTTTCCCCTCCGCCTACTTGGCCCGACTCGTTCGGGCCATCCATTTAAGAGCAAATATCTATATATAAATCATGCCAATCAGTATTTAAACTCTCAATTAAATTTATTTTCCACTGTCTCGGCCATTTTTTAAAACGTTTTTCACGGCGAGCTACCTCTACATAGATTTCATGTACTTCATAATAGACGAGTCTGTCTACATTATACTGAGCTGTAAAACTATTTGGCTTAACCTTACGCTTATGTTCCCATACACGTTTAATCAGTTCAGAGGTTGAGCCTACGTATAGTGTACCATTAGGCTTGCTTGCCATAATATAAACATAAAATGATCACATCAAACTTCCTTGTCATTATGAGTGTTGGACTCAACGCCATGCTAACATTTAAGTACGATTCATTACATGGGCAGCCATAAATAAAAACAAGCGACTGAAAGCATTGATGCATAATTGCGTTTTAATTTATCATACCTTGTTGCAATAGCACGAAAATGTTTTAGACGAGCGAATACGTTTTCAACTAAATGTCGGTATTTATACAGGCCCCAGTCCATATCTATGTTACCCGTTTTAGAGTTCTTTTTTCGGGGAATAATGGGAATGGATGATGTATGTTTAATTTGTTCTCGAATATCCTCACTATCATATCCTTTATCTGCAATTGTATAATCTGATATGGGTAAAGTTTTGATGAGTTCAGGAGCAGCTTTTGCATCATGTACTTCACCACCAGTTAACTGAAACGCAATAGGAAAACCGCAGGCATCAACGGCCATATGAATCTTAGTCGTGTTTCCAGCGACTGATTTACCGATAGCTTGCACATCTTTATAAGGTGCTCCTGAGCTATGTTGATGTGCTTTGACAATACTTCCATCTATAAACTTCCACTCAAGATCGGGTTGTTGTACAAGCGACTTAAACATTTGAAATAACTTGTTTTTAGATGACCAACGATTGAATTGTTGATAAATTGAATTCCAGCGTCCAAATGCTGCTGGTAGGTCTCGCCAGGGACAACCGACTCGCATACGATACAACATTCCTTCAACACACATTCGAAGATTGGGCTTGTCATAAATATTATGCTGTAGCATGATCTTCCTCAGCTTTGACCATAGCTCGTCATTGAGCATTAGTCTTGGCATTGCAAACTCATTTTATATTTAGGGGTCAGAACCAATATCTTATGAGTTTGCTTCCATTAAGCAATCACTTGAACAACTTTTTTATAGGTTACTTTTTAATATTTATAGATGGCCCGAACGAGTCGGGCCAAGTAGGCGGAAGGGAAAGGTCAACAGCCCCTAAGAAAAAATTAAATTTTATTTCTCAGTGACATGCGCTAAAAAGTCAGTATTTTCACCAGTTACTTGTCCTTATTTGTGCGTATCCATACATGACGGGTTAATCTGTAAAAGATAATAAACCTTTTTGATTGGTATCCTCAATCCACTCACAAACATCCTGCTGACAAACTTCAACCGCTTCCAAATACTTATCTGCAAGTATTTGGGCTAATTGTAAAGCCGTTTTAGCTGATTCTAATGAGAGCCATAGGTCAGTGGCAGTTTGATTAAAATGATAAATCATTCCATCTTCAGAATTTAAAATAACAATTTCATTGTCAATTTGTGTGTAGCAAGCATTATTTTTTCTTTCAATAAAGCATTTCTTAAAATTCACAAGGTAACCCCTTGATTCTGTTCAATCTGTTGTATGATTTTAGGTAAATCTTCAAAGTAAGGCGTTCGCATGATTCTATGAACTGTCAGTTGTTGTGTAAGTGCGCTGCAGTGTTTTAAAAAAGCAGGTAATTGACCCAACGGCTTTAACATAAAATAACGATACGCGTTTTGCATCAGTATTCTTAATGCATGACAACCTAAAAGAACTTCTTGTGTTTTAATTTCGTCACTTTGTGTAATGTTGATCTCATAAAAAGAAGTAATAGGAATTAATGCTTCATGACAAACATGCATAACAGGGACAGCATACTTATCACTTTTTAGATTAACTGGTAAAGCATGCTGTATTTCATAATTAAACTGCAACATCGCGTCTTTCCATAACTTGAATTTCTGCGGTCCAGGGAGTAGAGCATATTGACCCTGTGAGGTCGGTTGAATAACAATAAGGTCATCTGTAATAAAGGGATGTCCTTTTGCTGTTAATGCCGCAGCGAGCGTTGATTTACCAGCCCCAGAATGTCCACTTAAAATAACAGCCCCTTCATTCATAAACACAGCTGCCCCATGTAAAACCAAAAACCCATGATACTGCAAAATATAAGCCATAAGCGTACCTAAAATCCAGGAATTTAGAAGGTTCATATCAATATCTGACTGTTCGGTTTCAATGACAATTGTATTTTCTTTCGGTAATACAAGAAAACGGGCAATACCAGGAATTGCTAAAAAAAACTCTTGACCTTCACACGCATGCATTGCAAATTTTGTTTCTGGTTTAGATATGGTTTGCCAAATTAAATGAACCGTTATTCCAAACGCTACCATCTGACAAGGAGCCTGTAAAACGTCCATTTTATCTCTTTTCAATTTTTAATTAAGAAGACAGGTAACCATCTCCCGACTGGCTTTCTAGTACTTCACCATCCCCACCCTTAATTAAAGATGCATCTTTTAAAAATAAAGTGGTTTTAGGTTTTTGATAAGTGGGTTTTTGTACGTTTTTCGTATTACCTTGATTAACTATAGAATCATCTAATGGTTTGAATTCGGTATGCACTAAAACCCCTTTTACGCAGCTTAACTAAGAATAATGATATTCTTAATTTCAATCTAAAGCAAATTCTAGAATTGATTAGCACTCTATCAATCCCAAGTACTTTTTCCGTATTATTGAGCACCTAATCTTGCCATAAAATGACGAACACGCTGCTAAGAGCAGTAAAATCTACAACACCTTGATTTTTTTGCGAATTATATGAATTAAGAACATATCAAAAAGTCAGGAGCAACAAACAGGTTATTAGGATGAACGACACCGGGTAAATTCCTATTACTTTTAACCGCTCATCCATTTTTCTCTCCTTTTTATATCGCCTGTATCTATTATTTTTTAGCCATTTTTGCGAATGCAACGAAACAATCTGCCTTTGCATCTTTGCAGATCAATGAGGTCAGACTCGATTTCTCCTTCACATTGATCACTCCAAATCCACAGGTAGTGCCGCAAGCTTACTATATGGTGTCACTGGTAAAAAAGCATTGGTATAAATATCATCATGCTTAATTTTATCCGTAATTACACCTAAGTGCTGTGCATACTTGTGTACTTTTTTCCAGTCTCTCTCAACATTTTCTAAGGTCCTCGTAAAAAACGCGATCGTATTAAAGAAAATTTTGTGCTGCAGGGCTGAATTTAACTCAGGTCTTGCCTCACATAATTGCTCAAAAGCCAGCTCGGGTTGATCCAATACATAATTGACTGCACGTTGTGTCGCCTTTAAAAAACCACGTACTTTGTCTGACTGACTCTCTAACATTTTTTCAGAGCAAATGATTTGAATCGAACAAAAACAACAACACCCAAGTCCTGCAAGTTCATCAATTCTTAACATGCCTGCATCACCACAAGTCTCTTCAAGCTCAATCCGATGATGACATCCAATACCAATACCCGCATCAATTTTATCCCGTTTAATAGCATCCACTACATTCATGCCAATTCGAACCGTTTCATAATCATTCACTGAAAATCCCGCACGCCTAGCCAAATCATCAATCATAATTTTGCCAAAATGCCCCACAAATCCTAAACGTTTTCCTCGTAAATCATCAAACGTTTTAATTCCCGTACTTTTTAAATAAATAAGGCCGGTAAATGGCTCCTCCAACAACGTACCAATAGATTTGATCGGAAACCCTCGACCCTTTACGGCATAACAATGAATAATTGCTTTTAAACCTAAATCAACCGCACCTGTGCCAACGATTTCTGGTACATCACTGGGATTATGCGGCTCAATAATTGCAAGTTCGACCCCTTCTTCTTGATAAAAACCTAAGTAATTTCCAAGAATAATTGGCGTGTGATATGGCGTTGTACGCCAATTAAGTAATAAAGTAGTACGTGTTTTATCTTGTTTCATCATGCTCTCTCCTAGTTATTTTTAATAGGTGAGAACACAGGGACATGTCTTTAATTTAAATAAAATTAAAGAATGTATGATAAAAGCGCGGCAAAAAACCACTCCGTTATCAATGACATGCCTACGCTAGTATTATCTAGATCAGGTCATGCAGGTATGATTTCAGCCCTTTCGAGCACCCTGTGTCATCAACACACGTAACCTATCAAGGCAAGCCAACAAAATCAATAGGACTGCCTCCAAGGTATATTCTCATGGACGATGTGCAATGACTTCGCCATCCTTTTCATCTTTTACCGTAATACGGCTAGCACCTCCCATCCCCGCTATCGTCATAGGCTCACATTCAATATGAGCATTGGGATGCGTTTTTTTATACTTTTCTATGAATTTTTCCTCTTGCTTATAATTCGAATAAGCCATCCCAGGAAAAAAAGCCAGGGCTGTGCCTGCAACGGCTACATCCATCAACCGCTTCGCTTGATTAGCGTTAAAAAATCTCATTTTCATCTCCTTTCTAAAAGTTATTTTCTTACGTTATGACTTCTATTCGAACATTATTATTCTATCAAATAAGACCTGAAAGGTGATTGCGAATATTGCTTTAAATAATAAGTTTAGAGCAATTTAAATTAAAATTATTTTGAAATTGTGGTATATTATGCTAACTATTTAATTTTTTAAGATATTTTTAATGGACAAAACAGACGTAAAAATTTTAGAAACCCTACAAACACAAGGTCGAATTAGCAACCAAGAACTAGCAGACCAAGTTGCACTATCACCCTCGCCTTGCTTACGTCGCGTCAAACAACTAGAAGAAAGTGGCTATATTCAGCAATATGCAGCCTTACTGAACCCTCATAAAGTTGGATTACAACTAACCGTTATCGTATTAATCGGCTTAAATAATCATGATTCAAAAAAAATGCAGGCATTTGAAAAAACCATGTCCTCCATTCCTGAAGTGATTCAATGCTATCTCATCACAGGACAATCAGCTGATTACTTGTTAAAAGTAATGGTGCCAAACTTAGAAGCATATGAATCTTTTTTACTAAAAAAATTAACCGTTATAGAAGATGTCAATCAAGTCAAATCTAGCTTTGTTTTGCAATGCGTGATTGATAAAACAGCCCTGCCCTTAAATCATTTAGAACAAACCCGTGGCATCAAACCCGATTGATCTTCAATGCTGTCACAATCCCAAGCATCGGCATAATAACAAGCAAACTAAATGCCGGATAAAAGACCGCTTTAGGAACCACAAGCGCTACATCAGTTATATCAATGTGATAGCGTCTATATCCATACGCTATCAATAAAGCAGATAAAGCGATTCCTAAACTAATCGATAATTGCCTGCCAATATTAAATAATGCACTTGCTCGACTAATTTCTTCATTCTTAAACTCCAAAATACTAATCGTTTGCATCGGTGCACCGCATAACCCACTACAAAACCCTCGCAACAATAAAATACTTGCTCCCAAAATAAATGCGCTCGATGGGTTAATCAATAAAATAAAGGGCGTCACTACTGCAATACCAATAAACGCCGACACAATTGGCACCTTCGGCCCATACTGATTAAATAATAAAACCGACA
The DNA here is from genome assembly GCA_022600575.1 of Gammaproteobacteria bacterium. Taxonomy (GTDB): domain Bacteria; phylum Pseudomonadota; class Gammaproteobacteria; order Legionellales; family Legionellaceae; genus JAALKW01. The sequence continues at coordinate 7,455 of JAHZKF010000003.1, forward strand.
ACCGACTCGTACACATAGCCCCTATCGCTTGCATCCCCATGGTCATACCAGTCGTTAATGCGGACATCTCGACACTCAGTTGCAAATAGGCACTCACTAGAAAAATAGACCCAAAATGACAGACCTGAAACGAAAGCTGTATCACGTGTGCTTTTAAAAATAATGCATTTTCAAACAGTTTAAGTTCGACCAGTGGTGAAGTTTGTTTTTTTTCATGCTGAATCAATAAAAAAGTACTTAAGCAAGCAATGGCTAATAAACTAACCGCTTGCATATTAAAGCCATACTTCCCCAAATAAGATAAAAGATACAAGGTCACAATTAAAGCCACTGCCAAAAAAATAAATCCAAGCACATCAAAAGCAGCAACTGTTTCACACTTCTTCTCTCGTAAGAAAACAAACGACAAGGCTGCAACAAGTAAGCAAATTGGTGGGGAAAATAAAAAAATCCACTTCCAACTCCAGACGTGAATAATCACCCCTCCCAAGGCAGGGGCTAATGCTGGCGCAATTAAACTGGGAATAAAAATAAAACTACTAATACTGACATACTCTGATGCATCAAACGCCCGATACACCATCGACATACCCACAGGAATAATGAGCCCACCTGCAAACCCTTGAATAAAGCGCACCATAATCATAAACAAAAGATAAGGTGAAAAAGCGCAAGCAATCGATGACACACTGAATAACAAAATAGAAAAAATAAAAAGTCGCTTATCTCCAAACCGCTCACCAAGCCATGTACTGACCGGTAAAGCAATTGCTAAAGCCAACAAAAATGCATTATTAATCCACTCTGTTGCTGTAATGGGTACATCAAATGTTTCAGCGATAGCAGGAAGCGCAATATTAATAATGGTTAAATCAAGCCTATCTAAAAATAAGATAACTGAATAAAACGCTGCAACGATGTATTTATACTCAATTCGTTTTTTCATCATAAAATATCTATTTAAGCGAGATTAGACTAATCTCATGAATACACTTAATGTCTTTATTTAAATTATGAAATCATTTTCTCATCACAAAGACATAGGCATTCAACTTGCAGAAAAACTCAAAACCGATGCCAATCAACCCAATCTTATCATATTAGCCCTACCGCGTGGCGGCTTACCCGTTGCGTACACAGTTGCAAGAGATCTCAATGTCCCTCTGGATACTTTAAATCTCCTAAAAATGATATATCAGGATATTGTGACGATTTTTATCAAACAACCGATACAGAAGTGATAAAATTAATGTATAATGAACGGCCTTAATTTCAACGAATGGAGTAAAATATGACAAAAAAACCAGTCGTTACCGTTGACCTACTCAAACAACTCGTTGGAACTGCAGAAAAAAACCATGAAGGGCATACAGCAAATTATATCCCCGAGCTTGCAAATGTTGACGAGGCACTCACAGCCATAGCCGTTCATCCACTCGGTGGTGAACCTGTGATGTACAGCAACATCCCATTACCCCGTATTACTTTACAAAGTACCAGTAAAATTATTCCCCTTATTGGCTTACTTGAAGAATATGGCCCAGAGCAAGTCTTTGAATGGGTGCGTGTCGAGCCTTCAGGCGATGAATTTGCGTCCATCACGCGTCTTGAGCAATTTGGACCTAAACCTTCAAACCCCATGCTCAATGCAGGTGCCATTGTTTTATGTTCGCATATTCCAGGTGTTGAAGAACAACAATTTGCATGGCTTGAAAAATGGGTGAAAATTGCATTCAATCAACGTCTTGCAATTAATCCTCTCGTCTTTGCTTCTGAAAAACGGACCGGTGATCGCAATCGCTCACTCGCATACTTACTCAACAGCCGTGGTAATTTAGGTAAACGAGTTCAAGAAACCCTCGATTTATATTTTACCTTATGTTCCTACGAAGCATCTCTTGAACAAATGCTGTATCTACCAACACTCCTTGCTAATGCAGGTCGCGATCCAAGCACTGATAAAGTGATTATTTCTCGGGAAACCTGTAAAATTATCTTGGCCATTATGGCAACTTGCGGCTTATATGACGAAACCGGCACACACCTTGTACATACAGGCATGCCCGCTAAAAGTGGTGTCTCTGGATATACTATCGCAACTGTTCCTGGCAAGGCCGGGATTGCGGTATTGAGCCCACGCGTTAATGCAAAAGGAAATAGCGTTCGAGGAAGCATTATGCTTCAGGACTTATCCAAAGCCATGGATTGGCATTTTGCGCTTCCTTAATCTAAAAAAATATAATAATACGAGGTCTACATGAGCATTAGCTTATTTGATTTGTTCTCCATAGGTATAGGTCCTTCTAGCTCACACACCGTAGGACCCATGCTTGCTGCAAATGCTTTTTTAGAACAACTCAACCAAGCCGGTTGTTTTGAGCAAGTTCATCGCCTTAAAACCGAGCTCTATGGTTCACTTGCCTTAACTGGTATTGGCCATGGTACTGATAAAGCGATTTTGAATGGTCTAGAAGGCCGCAGCCCTGAAACGGTTGATCCGAGCACCATGGTGCCACGTATGCAGGCTATTTTAGATGAAAAGACGCTCCAATTAGCAGGCAAACAAGCCATCCCATTTAATCAAGCCGATGATCTCATTTTATTCCAGAAAAAAAACTTACCCAAACACAGTAATGGCCTTTGTTTTACCGCCTATGACGTAAATAACAAAATGCTTTTAAGCCAAATTTATTATTCAATCGGTGGTGGCTTTATTGTAACCGACGAAACATTTGGCCACCAAAGTAAGTCACAAATAACCACCCCCTACCCTTTTGAAACGGCAGAAGAGTTGCTCATACAATGCAAACAAAACAACCTTAGCATCGCTGAACTCATGCTCAAAAACGAAGAAGCCTTTCGAGACACCAAAACCATCTATGCTGGCATTTTAAACCTTGCAAAAGTCATGAGTGATTGCATTGATAACGGTTGTAAAAATAGCGGTACACTACCTGGTGGCTTGCAGGTTAAACGCCGCGCACATGAGTTACTCAAAAAACTCAATGCCAAACAAGGCATCAAAAGTACTTATGAAGCGTCCGATGTACTTAATCGTTTAAATCTTTTTGCGATTGCCGTAAACGAAGAAAATGCAGCAGGTGGGCGCATTGTAACGGCTCCGACAAACGGTGCTGCAGGGATTATTCCGGCAGTCTTACGATACGTACAAACAGCCCATCATCATACTAGTGATGAAGATATTTATACCTATTTTCTAACCGCAACCGCCATTGGTATCTTATATAAAAAAGGCGCTTCTATTTCAGGGGCTGAAGTAGGCTGCCAAGGCGAAATTGGTGTGGCATCATCCATGGCGGCGGGTGCCTTAACTGCCGTTTTGGGGGGCACGATTGCTCAAATTGAAAATGCAGCCGAAATCGCAATGGAACATCACTTAGGTATGACTTGCGATCCTGTTATGGGGCTTGTTCAAATTCCATGTATTGAACGTAATGCCATGGGGGCTGTCAAAGCGGTTAATGCCTCACGTATGGCACTTCTTGGCGACGGTTCACATTATGTATCACTCGATAAAGTGATTAAAACCATGCTCCAAACCGGTACGGATATGCAAAGTATTTACAAAGAGACCTCTCTTGGAGGCCTCGCCGTTAATTTCCCTGAGTGTTAGAGATAACTGGAAAAGATGTACGCTTCGCATGAGCGCCTGCTTTTTCAGTATCCTTATTTGACCATGCGTGAACCTGTTGTCTAAACAGACTTATCCTTTGACCACTAGCAGGCAAGGTTAACACAGTCTCTTTATCACTCACTTTTTCTGGTGGACGAGGAGAGGCGACTGCTGCCTTTTCTAAAGGATTAAACTCTCGTTTTCTTCGAACGTTTTTACGCTTTTCTTGCGCCGCTTTTAGATATGATGGTCTAGGTGAAGTACTTAATGAAGCTGACCTCAGTAGCGTTGCTGTTTGCACTCTATCCGTAACTGGTTCGGAGGATGCTGAACGCATGCTAAAGTCATATACCCAATATCATTCAAAATGCGAGTTTTACACCTACTTCTGTCACCTTCCCTTAACGCGTCGTTGCGAACCCGAGCGTAGCGAGTGGTGTGGCAAACCAGTGACTTTTAAGGACGCTAGCTTGCTTCGCTATCGCTC
>JAHZKF010000054.1 GCA_022600575.1 Gammaproteobacteria bacterium
ATAACTATAACCTTTGTCATAAAGAAGGACCGCTTTTATCCGATCACAAATACGCTTATCGCGTTCTTTTTTATGACACTTTTTCAGGTGTGCACATTCTTGTGCTGTAAGTCGTCTGTTCATCCGACGTATTTGATCATATCCAACTTAAATTCGCAACTCCATTAGCGATAGGTATATATCTATTCTCAAGGCCTTAAACTTGCACCAAAATATCTATCATAAAAATCAGTAAAAGCTTCTGTATGGTCGGGGTATTCAGCAATTAATGCTTGGAGTGTTTCAGCGGGTGCTTCTGGAATAGCGGAGGTTAATAGACGTTGCATTAATGCATCATTAGAGGATACATGAGCGAGTATATCTTCTTTATAGGCTGGCATTACCGTAACACACCGTTTTAAATCCTCAAATGTAAAAATATAACCACTTGCATCGGTACTTAAGAGTTGATTTCGCCAAGTCTGGTTTTCATAAATAATATTTAAATTATTTAAAGTGCTGGATTCTGAATTTTGCTTGATTTTTTCAGTCAAATCTTCGAGTAGGAAGCTCGCGGGTATATAAGGATGATTGGTGATAATATCAATCACGACATTGGGGTCATCTGTTAACCACTCAGATAAATGTTGAATAGAGTCACTTAAAGAGAATTTGTCTTTAATCTTTTGACTTGGGGTCTCAATAAACTCAGTGAGTTTGGTTAGGTCTAAAGGCATCCGGTCAACTTAATACAGAAGGCTCAAGTGTTTTAAGCATATCTAAATTAGGGTTGATTAGACTTGCTGCAGCCACTGCGGGTAATTGCAATAAGGCAGTCGCTTCCTCTTCAGTGACATCAGTTGGAAATAATCGAAGCCCAGGTAGGTACTTGTTTAAATGCGTACAAAATGAGAGGGTTGCAGGAAAGGGTTTGACATGTTGGCAGCCAAGGGTTGCGGCTTGCATGGCTTCTGAAAAAGTGGCAACGCCAGGCAGATAATGAAATCCATAAACAGTAGCTGTTTGAACTAAGGCAGGCATAAATCCTAAGCTGCTTGCAAAATGAGCGCCTGCTTCATGGGCTTTTTCGAGTTGTTCTGTATTGAGAATATTGCCAACGCCCAAACGAAGGCTTGGGTAGGTATTGAGTGCTTGAGTTAAAATATCAGGTTCAATGTGATTGAGCTCAACGACAGATAAACCGGCTTTTTCAATGTGCCTTAGTTTATCAAAAAGCATGTTGTCGACGTCGAGGGTGACGATAAGTGATTCTGCTCCAATCAAGTGTTCCAAAAGCGGTTCTCCATAAATTAATCACCACTGATGGAGTGATGATTAATTTATGGTAAATCACTTATAGGTTGTTAGCAAGGTTCGTTGCTGGTGATGTTTGCGTTTGCCCACTTGATGGTTGATTAAAAAAACCGCCAGCAGAAGCTGTAGGAGAAGTAGAGCTTGTAGCATTTGTGGGGCTGGGATTATTGTCTGCTTTATATTGCTCGAGTTTTTCTATGAGCGTTTGATTGTCTTCATTTAAAGGAATAATACGCCAGCGCGTTGGGTAGGTGTGATTGCCATCGACATGAGGTGTTGGGACGCGGATAGAATCACGATGCATTGGATGTATGCCATTTCGGTTTAACCAATTAGTCAATTCTATTTCAGAAAAAATTTGAGAAGTATTTTCTATTGGAAGCCATTGATCAGGCGCACCATTGATGCCAGCTATTTTGTATTGCTTTTCAAAAATAACAGCGCTATTTGTATCGGGGATGTCATATAAAAGAGGACATGTTGCTTGTTCAAGGTTTGTTGACCCTCGGTCCCATGAAGCGCGCATTTGCGGTGTTTCGGGGGTTGTTTCACGAAGGGCTCTGATTTCATTTAATTGCATTGCAATACCAGTAGCTTCGGTCTGCGTATTATTATTGGTTCTTCTAAGGCGTATTATGATGGATTCAGCAGTTGAGCCTGGAACAGCACTTTCAAGGATGAATTCGTTGCCCCAATATTGTCCTAATTTCTTTAAAGAGAAAGGGTTAAATAAACGTTCTGTAATTAGGGTTGATAGTCCAGAAAAGCCATTTTTAGCGCCTGTTATCAGGCCATCCCAAGGGGCGTGTAAAACAGAGAGCAGCTCACTGGTGATACCGATAGCGAGTAGTCCCACACTAAGACCTAAAAATTGTAGACGTAATTTGAGGTTATCCCCCCAGGTTTTTGCCATAGATGGTCTTCTAGGAAGGCGTTCAGCTAAGGCTGGTATTTGTTCACAAAATCCTCTGATTAAACTCTCAATTGCATTCAAAGCAAAGGGTGCAAGTAGGAGGGTAGCAACAGCAAGGCTTAGAAAACCAATCAGATTAAGAGCCGCGGTCAATACAGTGATAACGGGATAAACTAAAAATCCAAGAAGGGCTGCAAACACTTTATTCATAAAACGTAATCTCGTTGGTTAGTATGGTTTAGTACTAAAAGGTGAAGGATTAAATTGTGGCTCGGGTGTACTATCTTGTTCTGGTTTATGTTGTTGCTGTAATTGTTGTTCTGGTTGTTGCTGTAGTGGTTGTGGCTCGTGTTTTTCTTCTTGGATTTGGAAACGTCTTGCAGTGGGCGCTTCTGATATGAGTGCTGCTAAGCTTTCTGCATTTCTAAGTAATGAACGTAAAGTTTGAGTGGGTTGGTGTGAGGCATTCCCACCTTGTTTAAATTGATGAAGTTCAGGAAGAAATTGAGGGCCGCCCGAGCGATGAATGGTTTCGAGATCGAGTGGGTCAATATCATTATGTAGTGCGTTAAAAAGAGGGGCTCTTTGCGCTGTTGTAGAGGCAAGCAGGCTTTCTCTATAGAGCAATTTATAGCTGGAAGAAAGTGCATTGGTATTATTTTCAGAACTCAAACTCATACTGGTTTCGAGCTGGTCTTGGCGGCTTTCTTGAGGGGTAAGGGCTAGTTGTAGTTGCCCGAGTGCCTGTTGAACCATGATGAGTTGTTGTGTCAATACACGAATATCTTGATGCAGGCGCGTTGCTCGGTGGATTAAGTCCATTTTTCTTTTTTCGTGTAATGCTGCTTCATCTTGTTTAGAGGACTTAACTGCTTTTTCAAGACGTGGCTTTAAGACCAAAAATGCTTTTTGTGCAGCCGTTTGCTCTTCAGGCGAGAGGGTGTCAAGTGAAACACCTTTAGGAATAAGGTGAGCCTTACCGTCTTTATGGACGATTTGTTTTTCTTTAAATATGTTCTTTAATTCAGGTTTATCAAATACTGGATTAATTTGCCCTTTTTCATCAGGAGAAAGGGTGAACAAGCGCGTGATATCAACGAGTAATGTATCTAAGAAAGCATCACGTATTTTGTGTTCTTCAGCCGAAGCTTCTAAGGCATTCCATTCTTGGTCGAGATTGGCGACTAAGTTTTCTTTCGAGGTCAGTTCTTCGCTGAGTGCATGCGCACTGGCTTCGTAAGCCAAAGCTGTTTCGTAATTTTGTTGTGTTGCAATACTTTGTTGCGTCACGTTTTTCTTGGGGTGTAATTTATTGTCGAGTACTTTTTGTTGAAAAATACCATCAAGCCGATGAGCAGCGGCTTCTTTTTGGTGAGCAAGGCCTAGAATGAGCATCACAAGACCACGAGCGCGCTGTTCAACCTGCTTGTTTTGAAGGCCTGCTTTTCTTAAAGCTTCAAGCTCTGCCATTTTGCTGGCAATTAAGCTTTTAAGCGCTTTACCACCGGGTGAGTTTAGAAAGCCTCTTAAGGCTGTTGCATCTCTTAAGCCATAACGTCCGGTAAGTTGGTTAGCAAGCAGTGGGGATTTGGCGTTCTGATCTTTTGTAATGTCTAATTGAATATCATGCGCTTTAGCCATAAACCAGTCATCAAGGGCTTTATCTTTGATGTGTTGATGATTTAAATTATTAGGCAAGGTTGAGAGCGTATGGTGTGCTCGATGTGGCTTTTGATATTGTTTTTTAGTCATAAGATTGAGTCCTTTATCCCGCTATTTTTAATACCTAATGTGCATATTATACATGAAAAGGTAGGTTTTTAGAAGCCATACTGATTTTTATTTGATCATATTTTGTATATTTTTTTATTTATCTATATAATAGGGCCCTGATTTTGTATGGATTTGGTATTAGATGACAAGTTCTTGTGGTTATATTGCCCTCGTTGGACGTCCGAATGTTGGGAAGTCGACCCTCTTAAATTGTATTTTACAACAAAAATTAAGCATTACTTCGCGTAAACCACAAACCACACGACACACGATTCGGGGTATTTTCACCGAAGAGGACTGTCAAATGATTTATGTGGATACACCCGGGATTCACCAAGGGGGTAAAAAACACATGCATCGTTTGATGAATCAATCGGCCGAAGCAACCCTTTATGATGTTGATGTGATCGTGTTTGTTATAGAAGGAACGCGGTTTACAGAAGATGATGAGCGCGTTTTAAATTGTATTAAAAAAGCGGATACACCTTGTATTTTAGTGCTCAATAAAGTGGACCAAGTCGCTGATAAAAATACATTGCTGCCTTGTCTTGAATCATTGAATAAAAAGCATGATTTTTTGAGTATTATTCCGCTGTCTGCCAAAACAGGGGCAGGTGTTGATGAATTACAAACAGCGTTAAAACCGTTAATGCCAGAAGGTCCGCACTTATTTGAAGATGATCAAATTACCGATCGTTCTAAAAAGTTTTTATGTGCTGAATTGCTTCGTGAAAAGATTTTCCGATTTAGTGGACAAGAGTTGCCTTATTCAACCACTGTTGATATTGAATCGTATCAAGAAGATGATAAACTTGTTAAAATACAAGCACTTATTTTGGTCGAAAGAGATAATCATAAACGCATGATTATTGGTGAGCGTGGTAGTAAGCTTAAAACCATTGCAAGCCAGGCTCGGCTTGATATGGAACGTTTATTGGGACAACCTGTCTTTTTGCAGTGTTGGTGTAAAGTAAAATCGGGATGGTCTGATGATGCACGGATACTCAAGCAATTAGGTTATGAAAACTGACGAATTATCAGCGTGGTTATTACATCAGCGGCTTGCCAAAGGCTCAACAACACAAGTGTTTTTTTTAACGCGTGAACGTGGCATGGTGCGTGCATTTTGTGCTGGTGGGCGTGGTGTTAAAAAACGCGCTATTCTTCAACCCTTTACCCCGCTTTGGCTGACTTTAAATGAGCGTGATTATGGTGCTTATGTTAAACAGGTCGAAATCTCAGCGCCACCCCAATTACTGGCTGGCGAAAGTTTGCTGTCTGGGTTGTATTTAAACGAATTACTATATCGTGCGCTAAAGCCTGAAATGTGTGATGTGTCTTTATTTGAAGCGTATGAAACGGCCTTAAAAGCATTAATGCAGGCTGATAATCGGTTGATGATTGAAATAGCTTTGCGTCGGTTTGAACAAATCCTAATCGTCCTTTTAGGGTATCAAATATCATATCAACATGATGCACAAACACATCAAGCCATTGTTGAAGATAGTCGTTATTTATTTTTACCAGGTGAGGGGTTTGTGTTAGATGCCCAAGGATTTTTGGGAGCCCATATATTAGCCATGGGGCAAGATATATGGGACGACAGTCACGTTTTAAAAACAGCAAAATTAATTATGCGGCGCGCAATAGACCACTTGTTGGATGGTGCTTTAATTCAAACGCGTACGTTGTATCAGGTGTAAGGGAGAAAACACAATGAGTCGAGATGTATTGTTAGGCGTTAATATTGATCATGTCGCAACGTTGCGACAAGCACGAGGAACACGTTACCCCGATCCACTTAAAGCTGCCCTTGATGCAGAAGAGGCAGGGGCTGATGGCATTACATTACATCTGCGAGAAGACAAGCGGCATATTCAACCCCATGATGTCACACGCTTTAAAGCAAGCCTTCAAACACGCATGAACTTAGAACTTGCCGTAACAGATGCAATGATTGAACTTGCTGAAAGTGTCAAGCCTGAATATGTATGTTTTGTGCCAGAAAAGCGTGAAGAATTGACCACCGAAGGAGGCTTGGATGTTTTAAAGCATCATCAGGCTATACAGGATGCTGTTTTACGTTTGACACGAGTGGGTAGTGAGGTGTCACTGTTTATTGATCCAGATAAAGCACAGATTGAGGCAGCACATCAAACGGGTGCGCGAGTTGTTGAGCTACATACAGGGTGCTATGCTGATGCAGAAACACCTTTACTTGTGGCAGAAGAGTTAATGCGCTTAAGAGAAGCGGCAGCGCATGCAGCAGCCCTTGGGTTGGTCGTGAATGCAGGGCACGGTTTGCATTATCATAATGTAAAACCGATTGCGGGTATTCCTGTGATTCATGAGTTAAACATAGGGCACGCAATCATTGCACATGCTGTTTTTGTTGGTTTAAAAACAGCAGTTAAGGAGATGAAGCAATTAATCCAGGAAGGAAGTCATGAGGTCTACAACGGATAGCATTATTATTCGTCTTACCGGCGACTCAGGGGACGGTGTACAGCTTATTGGGGAGCAACTTACCATTACTGCGGCCTTAACGGGTCGTAACGTGCGCACCTTACCTGATTTTCCAGCTGAAATTAGGGCGCCTGCAGGAACGGTTGCGGGGGTGTCAGGTTTTCAGCTTGCGATGGCATCTAAAGCCATTTTTACAGCGGGTGAATCACTGGATGTATTGGTTGCGTTAAATCCTGCAGCCCTTAAACAAGCGTTACCTTATTTGAATCATGGTGGTTTGTTGATTTTAAATCAAGACAGCCTAACAGAGAAAGACTGGGCTAAGGCCGGTGGCTCATCAGATGAGTTAGACGTGATTAAGGAGCAGTATCAGGTTCTTTCAGTCCCTTTAGTCTCTGAGACAGTGACGGCACTGAAAGACTTGGACTTAACGACATCAGAGGTTAAAAAAGCAAAAAATTGTTATGTGTTGGGTCTGGTGTTGTGGCTCTTTGAGCTTCCAACAGCCCATGCAGAGCAGTTTATGGATAAAAAATTTAAAGCAAGTCCTACTATTTTAGACGGCAATAAGCGCGCATTGTTGGCAGGATATAATTATGCAATGACGCTAGAGCTTGCACGCCGCACCTTTACTATGGAAACCGTTACACGTAAGCCTGGTGAATATCGACAAGTCACAGGCGTTGACGCTGTAGGGCTTGCTATTGCAACCCTTGCAACAGGCACAGAAACACCTTTTTTAGTGTCAGGTTATCCGATTACACCTGCATCAGGTGTTTTGCAGGCTTGTGCAGGACTCAGTGCATATGGCGTCGAGCTGTTTCAGGCGGAAGATGAAATTGCAGCCATTGGTGCGTGTTTAGGGGCGGCATTTGGTGGGTGCTTAGCGCTTACGTGTACGTCAGGGCCTGGCGTTGATTTAAAAGCCGAAATGCTTGGTTTGGCTGTTATTACAGAATTACCTTTGGTGGTATTAGATGTACAACGTGCAGGGACATCAACAGGTCTTCCAACTAAAACAGGGCAAAGTGATTTAAAACAAGCGCTGTACGGGCGGCATGGAGAGGCACCTTTACCTGTTCTTGCAGCTAAAACCCCATCGGATTGTTTTAATACGGTGATTGAGGCCTTTGGTTTGGCTGTGAAATATATGACGCCTGTCGTGGTCTTGCTTGATGCCTATTTAGCCAATGCAGCAGAGCCATGGAACATTCCAAACCCAGACGATATTGTATTACCTGAGGTTCAATTTAATCGTACAGAAAAACCGTTTACACGTGATGATAACTTAAGTCGTAGTTGGAATATTCCAGGCTATGCAAAAGGTATTCATCAATTAGGTGGGCTTGAGAAATCGGGTGAGTCGGGGCATATCAGTTACGATCCAGATAATCATGAGGCCATGGTTTTATTGCGTGCCCAAAAAATTGAGCGCATTAAAAATGACTACCCAGCATTAATTGTAGAAGGAAACCCAAAAGCGTCTACAATTATTGTGAGCTGGGGAAGCACCTACGGAAGTGTTAAGGCAGCAGTAGCAGCTTTTAAAGAAGAAGCCGTAGATGTTGCACATGTACATTTGAAGCATTTATTCCCATTACCATCTGATTTAAGCACTATTTTAAAGCGTTTTAAACAAGTGTTGGTTGCAGAGCTTAATTCGGGACAGTTGTGCGCTGTATTACGAGAAAAATATTTAATCGATGCACGTGTCTTGGGACAATGTAATGGACAGCCTTTTTCAACAAGTGCTTTAGTTGCAGCCATTCAAGCGGAAATAAAACATGAAAAAACAAACGCTCACGCGGGGTGATTTTAGCAATACAAGTGAAGTACGTTGGTGTCCTGGTTGTGGAGACTACGCAATTCTAGCTGCTTTTCAGCGTATTTTACCTGAACTTGGCCTGCCTCCTGAAAAGCATGTGTTTGTGTCAGGGATAGGGTGTGCAGGTAGGCTACCCTATTATATGAACGCTTATGGGTTTCATACGTTACATGGGCGTGCCACAGCCATTGCAACAGGGCTTAAGGCATTGCGTGATGATGTATGCGTATGGGTTATTACAGGTGATGGAGATGCCTTAAGTATTGGGACCAATCATCTGGTACATGCCTTACGGCGTAATGTGAATGTTAATATTATTTTGGTGAATAACCAGGTGTATGGATTAACAAAAGGTCAGTTTTCACCGACCTCTCCTCGTGGAACAGTCACTAAAACGTCACCCAAAGGCGTGCAATCAGAAGCACTTAATCCACTGACGCTTGCATTGGGAGCAGGCGCAAGTTTTGTGGCGCGTGCAGTGGATAAAGATCCAAAACATTTAGGTAGTATATTAAAAGCAGCTTATGAGCATGTAGGGTGTGCGTTTGTGGAAGTGTATCAGGATTGCCATATTTTTAACCAGGGTGCCTTTGATGCTTTTTCAACCAAAACAAATCGAGAAGCCAATACACTTTATCTTGAGCCTGGGGTTGATTTAAAGCTGGATGGGTTAATACATGATACAGCAAACTTTATGCAAGCAATGCAACTGGCATGTTTAACTTATCCTGAGCACCCAGTACCACTCGGTATTTACTATCAAGCAGCACGTGAAGTGTTTTCATTAAAGCCCAAGCTCAATAAAAAAAGGGCTGATTTATCAGCCCTTTATCGTGCCAAAGCGAGTTGGCAAGTACCAGCTTAGTCGCGACCTGATAATGCGCCTAAGATATGAAGTAAGCTTAAGAATAAGTTATACAGTGACACAAAAAGTGAGACTGTTGCCACAATGTAGTTTCTTTCTCCGCCATGAATAATCGCACTGGTTTGAAACAGAATTAAACCTGAAGAGATTAAAATAAAAGCAGCTGAAACCAAAAGCTGAATGGCAGGCATTTGGAAAACAAACCCTGCAATCATACCAAGGAGTGCTACCATCACTGCTACAAAAAGAAAGCCGCTAAGGTAGCTAAAGTCTTTGCGTGTGGTGAGTGCATAACCTGAAAGGGCTAAAAAGATAAGACCTGTACCACCAAGTGCTGTACCAATCAGTTGCGCACCATTAGAAAATGTACTGATGTAGGCGTTTAAGATAGGTCCGATAGAAAAGCCCATAAACCCTGTAAAAGCAAACACGCTCACAAGGCCCCAAGGGCTATTTTTAAGGGCATGGGTTAAAAACATCAGGCCATAAATACCGACAATCATAAAAAGGGGATTCATAGGAGGCGCTTTCATAGCAAACGATGCATAAGCGGTAAATGCACTAAAAAGAAAGGTCATGCTGAGCAATAAATAAGTATTTCGTAAAACCTTATTAGTTGCTAACACCGACTCTACTGAGCGAGTGATAGTGGCTGTGCTGCGTCTATTCATAATCATAAACTCCGATAGGTTGTGGGGCTTTGCTAATCCATAAGATATAGGCGATACATCTTTTTTTCAAGTTATATTGGAGGCGTATAACGATTACCTGTTTCTTTTTCGTCTTCTGAATCAGAAGAAAATATGCCTATTTTTCTTCTTTTAGCCGAGAGAGGCGTTTTTTTAGCTGAGGGGGGAGGACTGAAAGCAAAAGACTTAAAGCCTGAACCTAATGAACTTGATGAAGCCTGAGATGTAGAGGTTTCATCAAATTCATCAGGGGTAACGTCTATAAACATGCTAATCGCACGTTTTTTTTGGGTAGAGGCTGATGATTGGCTTGAATCGGATGAACTGGATGAACTGGATGAATTCGTTGAAGAGGTGGTATTGAGACTGTCTGTGCTTAAAGAGGACATGATGGATGAATCACTGTTTAAGGCAGCAGCCAATAAACTATCATCTAAAAAAGGGACGTCAATTGAAATGGCAGCGCGGCGAGGCGGTGGGGTGAGAGGCACACCACAAACAGGGATTCCTATTTGTGTTAATACTTTTCTATTCACAGTGACCGCTAAAATAGAGGCTTTTGTTAGGGGAGTGCACTGTTCATAGGCACTATCAACTTTGCTTTTATCATAAGTGCTATAGTGTCTATCTTGATAGCATGGCAGCATATCAATTGGATTATATAAGCTGTCCTCGTGTAAAATAGCCCTATTTAAACGCTTTAAAAAGTCGTACGTTTTAACCTCTTCAGAAAGGTTGACCATTTCTTGTAGCATATGCAGACATTTTTGAATGCCCAGAAAGGTCGCGGTGTAGTGCCTTTGATCGCGTTTTTTCGATTTTAAGTAGTCACTATCGATTCTTCTTTTTAGGTTGGTCATGGTGAGCAGGAGCGCTTTGTATTTAGCATCAAACGTGGTTGCCGTATAAAAATCACTTTCTGTTGTATAAAGGCTGTCTCCTGGCGATTTAAGGTTGACGTGATGGGTTCCTACTTTGTCAGAAAGCACCATTTTTCTGGTTTCCCCGGGTGTGAGTCCTGAAGTTTTTGAATCATCACTATTATGGTGAACAAATGCAGTGCATCCACTGCCATCCATTGGTGAGGGAACCACAGTTGCTTTTGCAGGTGATTGATAGGCTTCGGGGGGGTACTTTGATGTAGGCATAATGTAACGTGTCACTTTATTTTAAGAAGCCGAATATTGTCTTTTGTTTGACGTAATAAGTCAAGTTTGAAACATATATTATGTTTAAAAGATAAGTCGCAGTATGCTACGATAAATGCGCATAAGTAAGGAGCATGTATGTCTCGGGTTGCAGTAGCACAAATGGTTTCGTCAGCGAATTTAGACGCAAATTTAGCAGTACTTAAGCAATTATTTATTGAAGCGTCTGAACAACAGGCGACATTACTGGTGTTACCTGAAAATTGTGCATTTATGGGCGCACACGAAACAGATAAATTAAAGTTAGCTGAATCTGTGGGAGAGGGTGTGATTCAAGCAACGCTAAGTCAGTTGGCGCTTGAGTCTGGTCTTTGGGTGGTAGCAGGAACTATTCCACTTAAAGCGCCTGACGGTCGTGTTTTTGCAAGTTCTTTGGTGTTTAACTCAAAAGGCGTGCAAGTTGCACGTTATGATAAAATTCATTTATTTGATGTTACTGTGTCTGATACAGAAACACATACTGAATCAAAAACCATAGCACCTGGTAATCAAGCGGTGGTAGTTGATACGCCAATTGGGTGCCTTGGGCTTAGTGTGTGTTACGATGTGCGTTTTCCAGAGCTTTACCGTAAACTGCAAATCGCAGGAGCCGAAGTATTGACGATGGTTGCCGCATTTACAGCAACCACGGGTGCTCAACATTGGCATGTGTTATTGAAAGCACGTGCGATAGAAAACATGTGTTATCTGTTTGCCTCTAATCAAGGAGGGGTACATGCAAGTACTCATGAAACTTACGGACATAGTATGATTATTAGTCCTTGGGGAGATGTAATAGCGGAAATGGATAAAGGCACAGGTATTATTTGTGCTGATATAGATTTAGATCAATTACATGCACGACGCGCGGCCTTTCCGTGTTTAAAGCATCGCGTATTATAGGATTATTAAAGGGGTTTTTATGACAGATGCACTGGATATTGCCAAAGAACTATTATTAAAGCCCGCATCGCTTGATGAAGCGAGCCTTGAGCGTTTAATACATCAGTTTTTAAATCGTAAAATTGATGATGCTGATTTGTATTTTCAGAGTGTTAATTACGAATCTTGGTATCTTGAAGACTCAGAGGTTAAAAGCGGGACCTATGCGATTGATAGAGGGGTTGGTATTCGCGTAGTCAGTGCTGAGAAAACAGGTTTTGCTTATTGTGATGATATTGATTTACCCGCCATGGAACGTGCAGCGGGGGCTGCGCGCTCGATTGCATTAGCGGGTAATGCTCCAGGTCAAGCCCTTAAAATTTCAACGGCACCCATTGCGCATTATGCAGGTCTTAATCCAATTGAGGGGCTGACCAAGCAAGAAAAAATTGCTTTGCTTGAGTCGGTTGATAAAGCAGCACGTAAAGAAGATCCTCGGGTGATACAAGTGAATGCTTCACTTACAGGTGTTTATGAAGTGGTTTTAGTGGCAGGTATGCAAGGGCAATATGTGGCTGATGTAAGACCCCTCGTGAGCATGAACGTGAGTGTGATTGTTGAAGAAAACGGAAAGCGTGAATCAGCACGAAGTGGTGGTGGTGGTCGTTTAGGATATTCGTTTTTCTTAGATCAATCACGTGCCCTGCATTATGCGCGTGAAGCCGTTCGTGAGGCAGTGGTTAATTTAGATGCAGATGCGGCACCTGCAGGGACGATGCCGGTTATATTAGGTCCAGGCTGGCCAGGTGTTTTATTGCATGAAGCAGTTGGACATGGGCTAGAAGGTGACTTTAACCGCAAAAAATTATCTGCTTTTTCAGGAAAACTGGGTGAGCAAGTTGCTGCTAAAGGGGTAACCGTGGTTGATGATGGTACCTTAGCGGATAGACGTGGCTCATTGTCGATTGATGATGAGGGCACGCCCACACAGTGCACAACGCTTATAGATGATGGCGTATTAGTTAATTACATGCAGGACCGTCTTAATGCACGTTTAATGGGTATGAAGCCAACAGGCAACTGCAGACGTGAATCTTATGCGCATGTGCCGATGCCACGCATGACAAATACTTATATGCTAGCAGGGCATTACCATCCAGACGAAATTATTCGCTCGGTTGATAAAGGCTTGTATGCGGTTAACTTTGGGGGGGGGCAGGTTGATATTACTTCAGGGCAATTTGTCTTTTCTGCAAGTGAAGCGTATCTCATTGAAGGCGGGCGAGTAACACGCCCTGTAAAAGGAGCAACACTCATTGGCAATGGTCCTGATGTGATGAAAAAAGTCAGTATGATTGGCAATGATTTAGCGCTCGATGCAGGCATTGGTGTATGTGGAAAAGATGGCCAGTCAGTACCCGTTGGGGTTGGGCAACCAACATTAAAGATTGATGCGTTAACAGTGGGCGGCACTAAGGCTTAGCCTTTGCCGCTACGCTTGCATATGCTTAAAAATTTTGTCATTCCCGGTTGTGCAGCGTTGTTGTATAAATATTCTCTGGGCCTACGTGTTTGGCCCCTCAGCCTACGTGCCTCGGTTTATCCCTGAGCGATCCTCACTTTTTTCATGAGAATTATTTTATTCAAATAAAACACAAAATGCCGTCGTTGCTGTATATACCCGTGATCTTTGAAAATGCTTGCTTTTTAAATTTGAGAGGATCATGCTTTTCAGCATGAAAAGAATTCGCCTAACAGAAGATGAAAAAGCAGAGCTTGAATCTCGTCATTGCCAATGCACGAATCGAAAAGAAGG
>JAHZKF010000055.1 GCA_022600575.1 Gammaproteobacteria bacterium
AACATCTCAAGCAAATTGTTTTCTTTCATTATATACACCTTATGTAGCCTCCAGGAACAGCTTTAACCTGCCCTTGAAGTTCTAATTCTGCCAGATCAGTAATTACATCCTCAACTGGTAAACTGCTTCGATCCACAATGCTATCCACCGTGGTTACTTCAAAACCGATATACGCTGTCAAGGAACCTGTTCCACCCATGGAAGAATCAAGTTCTTTACCAGAACCTCTAAACCTCCGCTCAACACATAGTTCTTCTAATACCTCCCGTGGCGACGTAACCAATGCCGCACCTTGTTGCAACAATGTGTGACATCCCTTTGCCTGTGGGTTATGTATCGAACCCGGCAAGGCCATCACACTCCGATTTTGCTCCAAAGCCAAGTGCGCAGTAATCAATGAGCCACTCTTAAGAGATGCCTCTACAACGAGCGTAGCCAACGATAGGCCGCTTATTATACGATTTCTGCGTGGAAAATGTCCAGCTAATGGTGCAGTTCCCAGGGGGAACTCACTTAAAAGCAATCCTTCTATTTGAATCTCTTCTGCTAATCTTGCATGTTGTCGTGGATAAATGCAATCGATTCCTGCACCTAATATTGCAATTGTTTTTCCTTTCCCTAAAAGACACCCGCGATGCGCTTGACCATCAATGCCTCTCGCAAGCCCGCTCACAATTGTAATGGCGTGAGCTCCTAGTTCATATGCAAAATTAAAAGCAGCTTCAGCCCCCGATGTAGACGGTGTCCGTGTCCCTATCATGGCAAGTTTATCGCCTGTTAAACAGTCAAGCAAACCACTTGCATACAAAACAGGCGGGGCATCTGGTATTTCTCTTAAGAGCGCTGGGTAATCTGCATCAGCCCAAGTTATTAATGCGTGATGTGGTGATTCTTGCCAACGCAGCTCTTTTTCAATGCTAGTGATTTCTACTGATACGATTTTTTTAGCAAGCTGTTCTGACAAGCCGGCTTGTATTAAATCAGGTATTGAAAGATCAAAAATGTCTTTTAAATTAGGCCAATCATTTAATAATTTTTTAATCGTTCGGGGGCCGACATTTGGAATGCGGTTTAACAACAGTAAAGCCTGTTTTCTGTCCATGAGGTTGGTATCATCCGTGTGTTATTTTAAAACATTGTTCCATTGCTCTTAAGCAACCACTTATTATATAATTAACGCTTTATTCTTGGCTACCTTTAAATTATGGCATTACATAAAGTTATTTATCTTCCTGATGCACGTCTTAGACAAAAAAATGCACGAATAGAAACATTTGATGATGATCTGAAGCAACTTGTCGCTGATATGTTTGAAACCATGTATCATACCAATGGCGTTGGACTTGCAGCGCCTCAAATTGGCATTAATTTACAACTCACAGTTGTTGACGTTGAGGGTGATAAAGCCAATCAATATGTATTGATTAATCCTGAAATTATCGCCTCAGAAGGCGAAACCAAATGTCTTGCAGGGTGTCTTTCTATTCCTGGTGCAAGTGCCTTTGATGGTGTGAAACGCGCTAAAACAGTTACGGTTCGCGCACAAGATGAAACCGGAAAAACATTTGAGATAAAGGCAGATGGCTTACTGTCACGTTGCTTTCAGCATGAAATTGACCACTTAAATGGTAAGCTTTTTATTGACCATCTATCCCCACTTAAACGCGCTTTAGCTAAGAAAAAGCTCGATAAGTACAAACGTCAACACGCCAGTTAAGTACCCATATGACTGCTTTAAATATTGTTTTTGCAGGAACACCTGCCTTTACAAACAAAGCTCTTGATGCAATTGCTGCTTCACAGCATCATCTATTGGCATTATATACACAACCAGACAGGCCTAAAGGTCGTGGTCGTGCCATACAGGCATCAGCCGCTAAAACCTGGGCCGAAGCACACCATGTTCCCGTTTATCAGCCCGCAAGCCTCAAAGATAAAGCCAGTCAAGATACGTTAAAAGCACTTAATCCTGATGTTTTAGTGGTGATTGCATATGGCCTTATTTTACCGCCTGAAGTGCTTCATATTCCGCGCTTTGGTTGTATTAACGTTCATGCGTCATTACTTCCGCATTGGCGAGGTGCTGCCCCCATCCAATATAGCCTTTTAAATGGTGACACAACGTCCGGGGTTACCATCATGCAAATGGATAAAGGTATGGACACAGGTCCCATCCTAAAAACAGCCACATGTCCTATTACACCCGGTACCACAGCAAGCGACTTGCACGATACATTAGCTGAACTTGCCACCCGTCCGCTGATACAGGTTTTAGATACCCTTGCAGCCGAAAAAACCATAACGGCTACCCCCCAAGATAACGAGCTTGCAAGCTATGCCCCCAAAATCACCAAACAGGACGCCATCATCAACTGGACAAAGCCCGCTATTTCCATAGAGCATCAAGTTTGCGCTTTTAACCCCTGGCCTATTGCACGTACTGAAGCCGGTGAACATACACTTAGAATTCATCACGCCAAAGCTTTAGAGCAGTCCACCACAGCAACCCCTGGTAGCATTTTAGAGATTAATCCCGAAGGCATGCTTGTCGCAACAGGGCATCATATTTTACAAGTTCAAACCATTCAATTTGCAGGCGGTAAAGCACTTGCACTGTCTGATTGGCTAAATGCCAACAAAAAAACGCTCTATCCTGGGCTTATTTTACAATGACCTCAAAAAATACAACTGAGCGAGCGCGGGCTTTGCAGGCTCTTTCTGAAGTGATAGAAGAAAAACATTCTCTTTCGCACCTTAAAACGCAATTAACCCCCTTTGCACAAGTCTTGTGCTTTGGCGTGTGCCGGCATTACGAAAGCCTCAATGCCATCACAGCACATTTGCTTAAAAAACCACTTAAAAAGCCGAAAGTTCAGCTTGTGTTACTCATGGGTTTATATCAATTATGGGCGCTAGACCTGCCTGAATATGCTGTCCTGAACGAAACAGTCGCGCTATTAAAACACCCTAAACTTGCCTGGGCTAAAAGTTTGGTGAATGCTGTTTTAAGACGATATTGCCGAGAAAAAGACCAAATCAACCAAGCGCTTTCAGACAACCCTGCTTATGTATACAGTTATCCTGACTGGCTACTCACGCGCATACAAAAAGCCTGGCCTAATGATTGGAAAGATTTAATTCATAACAGTAATCAACACCCTCCCATGAGCCTACGTGTTAACGTAAAACATAGCTCACGTGAAGCTTATCAAGCTAGATTACAAGCAATAGACATTGAGTCAACGCCTTTAAGCCATACAACCCATGGCCTTAAACTCAATACACCAGTAGATGTTCACACACTCCCCGGATTTAAAACGGGAGATGTATCGGTGCAAGATGGTGCCGCACAAATTGCAGCACAACTATTGTTACTAAAACCTAATCTTCGTGTGCTTGATGCCTGTGCTGCCCCTGGTGGAAAAACCTGTCATATACTCGAAACCGAGCCCAAGCTAAAAGCGTGTGTTGCTTTGGATGTTGATGCTAAACGTGTATCAAGAACAACAGAAAACTTAACGCGACTTAATCTTACAGCAACCCTTATTACAAGTGATGCAGCAAAACCCGACACTTGGTGGGATGGTGAATTATTTGATAGGATTTTACTGGATGCACCCTGCTCTGCAACTGGTGTGATTCGCCGTCATCCTGACATCAAGCTCCTTAGAACGCCTGCAGACATTACAAATATTACACAAACACAAACCACCCTACTTAATGCTTTATGGCCTCTTTTAGCACCAGACGGCATTTTAGTTTATGCAACTTGTAGCATTCTACCCGAAGAAAATGACGCACAAATTGCAGCTTTTATGAAACAACACCCTGATTGCACCCTTTCATCTGACGCACAACCTTTTGGCCATGCCACAGGACATGGTTGGCAGATTTTACCTGGAGAACATGAAATGGACGGCTTCTTTTACAGCGTGTTACATAAAACTAATTCTTAATGGAGGTAGACACCGTTGAAAGACAAAATTGCACTGGTACTTGACGTTGATGGTGTTTTATTTGACGACGATTGTAAAAGTGATGCAAAAACATTGTGGATTGATCAACAACGAGGTCAAACATGGGTAGAAAACCTAGGCCAAATGATTAATACCGCTCGTCGTCAAAATGTTGAAATTTGTCTTTTTGTACTCTCCGCAAAAGGGAGCTTTTGTGTCGTCATGCAGGAAATTTTCTTACAATTCAGACCATTCTTACAAGTATGGAATAAACTTGACCAATCTTTTATGCCTTACTCTCTGCCAGAAATGAACAAGCTAAATCAGTATAGTCTTCCAGTAGATCTCAACTCAACGCTGCATATCACCACATTTCCTAAGTCTCATTCAAGCAATTTCCCTTTGTATAAAGATCTCCTATACCCAATAATACTTACCCCATACAAATCAATGGAACGTTTTAAAGAGGCAATTAAAGAAAAACTTTTTTTAGGCACCGAACCCGTTCAGGCTGATAGGTTCGAGCAGTATCAAACCGAATACTATGGTCGAAGAAAAACAGCCAAACTACAAGAAATCTCGGAGCACCTTAATATTTTTCCAGAACAAATTATTATGGTTGATGACTCTGATTTTATTATTAATAAAGCAAAAGCAGAAGGTTTTCGCACAGTACACGCAACCAGAGAAGTATTACCAGATATTTTTACTGCCATCCGTTTACAGCTTAACGAAGCCTTTGAACAATTAAAACTAAAGCAAATCAAAACCCCTTACCCTCCTACATACAGCATTCCTCGCCTATCACCTTCAAAGGTTGCTGCTCTAGCAATTCGTTATGTTAACAAACAGTCTCCTGTCTTTTTTGGCTGTAACACGAATGAGGCTGACATAGATACTACAGAACCATCACTTACAGACAACATACTTGGTATGATATAACCTGGCCCTCAAAACACTTTAGGACTGCTAGCACTTATTCCTGACCAACCTGTGGAATTTCTCGTTTATCACACGCACAATTTGCGCCTGCATCAGGCGGTGTTGGAACCCCTGAGAAATTTTCAGGGAAACAAGCACCAACGTTCCATGCAACCGTTTCGCCCTCAATCACTTCAGGAAGCGACCAGTACCGTTTAGCATAATACGTGCGCCCCTCTTCTGCTTTCCAAAAAGCAGGGGTAAAACTTGCACGCAGCATAAAACGTTGTTTGGTTTTCGCCTCAAATGATTGTCTTATCCAGGCTTTCCCTTTAGGAATCGTAATGGTCATCAAAACATGATCGTCTTCTGCGTCTAGTACATCTACTTTTACCGTATAGTCTTTCCAGCAGCTTCCTTTAACCATGGTGATAAAGCAAGGAAAAGCCATTGCCTGTCCTGCCAATAAACTCAACCCTAAAATAAACCCTAATTTCTTTAACATAATCAAAAGCCTCTGAATAATATATCAAAAAGTATAGCTGAGTTTTGCTTTTTTGTTGATTTTATAAACGCCACAGGATACCCTTCCCTGCTTCGGAGAGGTGGCCGAGTGGCTGAAGGCGCACGCCTGGAAAGTGTGTATACGTTAATCCGTATCGAGGGTTCGAATCCCTCTCTCTCCGCCATTCTACATTTTTTGAACAATATATCGAAACATGCAATAATCCGGCATTATTATTTCAAGCAGGTCATATTTAATGGATAAAGCAGTCAAAAAGCAACTCAAAGCACAAGCACATCACCTAAATCCCGTGATTATCATCGGAGCTAAGGGCTTAACACCAGCTGTGCTCGATGAAACCAATATTGCATTAGATGCACATGAACTCATCAAAATTAAAGTCAATGGTGCCGATAAAGCTGAACGTTTAGATATAACCACATCATTATGTGACGCTTTACAAGCAGAATTTATACAATTAATTGGTCACATTGCTATCGTTTATCGTAAAAATAACGAGGCTTAATTTTGTAAGCATGGAGTAGGTTTTTCTCTTCACTACGTACCGCGCTTTATGCCTGAGGAATGGTCACTTTTTTTAGATGCTGTTATTTTTAAGGTTGCTTTTAATTGGAGCCTTTTTTTTGCCGTCG
>JAHZKF010000056.1 GCA_022600575.1 Gammaproteobacteria bacterium
GACTCTTTAGCCATAACTGTCGTAATAGCCGCAGTTAATGTCGTCTTACCATGGTCAACGTGACCAATCGTGCCCACATTTACGTGTGGCTTTGTTCGTTCAAATTTTTCCTTTGCCATTGGAAAATCTCCCCATGTAATAAATCATTGTATGGTGCCCACAACTGGAATCGAACCAGCGACCTCTTCCTTACCAAGGAAGTGCTCTACCGCCTGAGCTATGTGGGCTTTAACACGCCCCGCGGCTTTCAATTTTTGGAGCGGGTGATGGGAATCGAACCCACACTATCAGCTTGGAAGGCTGAAGTTCTACCATTGAACTACACCCGCATTTATCCGTTTCTACACAAACAACTGGTGGAGGGGGGAGGATTCGAACCTCCGAAGGCTGAGCCGTCAGATTTACAGTCTGATCCCTTTGACCGCTCGGGAACCCCTCCGAAAAGAACGCCATTGTCTTTCATGAGTGCACGAAAGTCAATCGTTTCAAGTGTTATACTGTGTTTTTTTTAAAATTTACTATCTTCTTCGGCTCATGAGTTCATACCAATTCCTTATATTCCATCAAATAAGGCAAGAAGAGCAGACCAAATAAGCCCCTAACGACAAAGAGGTAAAGAAGTTCTCCAGAGCTGAACCTTAGCTTCTCACTCAATATTTTTAGGTTTATAATTTCTCATCACTAAAGTAAAAAAGAGCGGTGTAAATAAAGTAGCCAAGCACGTTGACCCAAGCATGCCTCCAATAATACCTGTTCCCACTGAATGCTGTGCATGAGCACCTGCACCCGTTGCCGTCACCAGTGGAACAGCACCAAAAATAAAAGCAAGAGAAGTCATAATAATGGGCCTAAAACGCACTTTAGCTGCATAAAGAGCTGATTCTTGTAATCCCATTTCTCCTACGCGAAGTTTATCGTACGCAGCCTCCACAATTAAAATAACGTTTTTAGCCGACAAGCCAATTAAAGCAAGCAAACTAATTTGGAAATAAATATCGTTCGGCTTTTGGAATATAAACAGTGCTAACATCGCGCCAAATAAAGCACAAGGCAGAGCAAACAAGACAACACAGGGTAAAGACCACATCTCGTAGAGTGCACTCAAGATTAAAAAGACCATCACCAGCCCAAATACAACAGCAGCAACCGATTTATCACCCGCAAGATTTTCTTGATACGATGGACCAAACCATTGAACTGAATATTTTTTTCCTATCACTTTAGGAGCTGCATCACGAATAGCATCCATCACTTGGCCTTGCGTATATCCATGTTTAGTATCCGGATTCACCACTATTTGGCTCGCTAAGAAATCATTTAATCGCGTCACAACCTCAGGCCCTGTTTTATATTGAATTGATGCAAGGCTTCCTATCGGAATCATCGAACCATCTTTGGCTTTAACATAAATCGTTTCCATCAACTCAGGCACACTTCTATAGCGATACTCTCCTTGTAAAATAATCCAGTACAGGTTATTCCACTTAGTGAAAAAGTTAATATAAAAGTTTCCGTAAGAAGATTGCAAAGCATGAAAAATATCTTCATATTTTACGCCATAAAGATAGGTTTTACGTGCATCTACATCAATATATAACTGAGGCGTATCAACTTCATAAAACTGTTGTGCTGTTGCAACCGCAGGATAATTTTTCTCTAAATATTTAACCAACTTTACAGAATCTCGATGCATCGTTTTTACACTCACAGGACGCCTTGCCTGAAGGTAGAATGTCACGCCTCCGAGTGGGCTCATCCCACGAATAGGTGGCTGATTAAATGCGAGACCATTCACATTTTTATTTTCAGTATCAATTTTATTCGATGCCGCCAAAGCCGCATTAACATTTTGGCTTTTACCCGGCCTATCTTCATAGGGTTTTAAAATTGAATTTAAGGTCGCAGTATTAGTCTTATTTGTATTGTTATCTGCCACATCCATCCCTACTATCACGCCAATTTTGTCCATGTAAGGTAGTTTCATCATTTTTCTTGCAATTTTTTTCGCTTCTTGTGCCGTATAATCAAGCGAGCCTGCTGCTGCAACTTGCACCCGGTTATAAAAGTACCCCATATCCTCTAGAGGAATTAAGCCTGTTGGTACCTTCATAAACAGCAAAATAACACAAAGACATATGCTGCCCCACAATATCAATGTCTTCTGAATATGGCCCATAGTCCAAGTGACCACTTGCATATATTTATCAGTCAAATATTGAAACCCTGAATCAAAGGTTCTATAGAGCAGATTTTTTTGTTTCTCGACCGAATAATCAATATGCTTCAAAAAAACAGCACACAACATAGGTGTTAAAGTCAGCGCAACAAGGCCCGATAAAGTCACCGAAATAGCAATGGTCACGGCAAACTGTTTCATTAAAACGCCACTAAATCCGCCTAAGAATGCAACTGGTATAAAAACAGCATTTAAAACTAAAACAATGGCCATGACAGGGGCTGCTACTTCTTTCATAGCTGCAATTGCTGCGTCAACCGAACTACATTTAGTTTCTTTCATGATGCGTTCAGTACACTCTAAAACAACAATGGCATCATCAA
This sequence comes from Gammaproteobacteria bacterium, assembly GCA_022600575.1. GTDB lineage: Bacteria > Pseudomonadota > Gammaproteobacteria > Legionellales > Legionellaceae > JAALKW01. Next base: position 2,560 of record JAHZKF010000056.1, read on the forward strand.
CCACCATACCAATGGCAAGTACCATACCAAATAGTGTGAGTGTATTAATTGAAAAACCGAGGACATATGTAAATGCAAACGCCCCAATAATAGAGACCGGGATCGCTAAAATAGGAATCATTGTTCCACGAAAATTTTGTATGAACAGCATCACCACAACAAAGACTAAAAGAAAGGCAATAAATAATGTATTCACAACTGCTTTCACAGATAACTCAATAAACTCAGAGGAATCATATAAATTAAAAAAGTTAATGCCTTTTGGCATATGGCTTTTAATCTCTTTTAGAACTTTTGCAATTTCACCTTTGACATAAATTTGATTTGCGCCTGGAATCAAATAAACAAGCAGTGCTGTTCCTTGGTATGCATGCACTTTATTCAGCTTATCTTTCAACATAAAGTAGAGGTAAGTTGTATAGTTTTGCGCCTCCATTTTAACGTCCGCCACATCGCCTACTTTAACCACTTGAGCACTATCTTGATCTGCTCGAATCACTGTGTTTTTCAGCTGATCTATTTTTTTGTAAAATCCAGGCGGATTAATAACAAAGTTAAACTTCTCATGTGTTTTCATTGGCTCCATTGCATTCTGGCCAATGGCGTATTGCATATTTTGATCATTCACCGCATCAACAATATCTTTTGTACTGACATTGTAATAATTCATTTTATTTGTATCTAAGATAGCGCGCATTGCAAAAACACGTTGTCCATGCAGTATCGCAACCCCTACCCCGCGCACCTGTGAAACAAGCGGATAAACATAACGTAACAAATAATTACTGACATAATCGCTACTCACAGCGCCTGTTTTGGAAAAAAACGGAATAATAAGAAATAAATCCGGATTCATCATACGTACCGTTATCCCTTGCTGTTGCACTTGGAAAGGCAGTTGAGGCATCGCGGTACTGATACGGTTTAAAACATCGGCTTCGACCAATTCTAAATTGGTCCCTACTTCAAAATAAATATTGAGTACATACGTACTGTCTCCGGTGGAAGACGACGATTGCATATAAATCATATGTGCAACCCCCGACATTTGAAACTCAATGGGAGCTGCAACCGCATCTGCAATTGCCGCACTGCTTGCACCTGGAAAAATAGCGGTTACGGTTAAAGTTGGGGGCACAATATTAGGGTACTGCTCAACCGGTGAGGCGCGCATTGCCACTAAACCTGCAATAATTAAGACAATCGCAATCACCGAAGAAAGCACTGGTCGTAAAATGAAATAACGACAAAACATTAATTAAGCTTCCTTTAGCTTGTCAATAAAGACAGTTTGGCCTGCATCAACGCGAATATTCCCTTTCGTAATCACAATATCGTCTTTCTCTAAACCACTCTTAATCATCCACAATCCATTCCCATACATTTTCCCTGTTTTGATATAACGCTTAACTGCTTTATGCTCTTTAACCAGATAAACATATTGCCCTGTATCATTTTGCATCACAGCCGCTTGCGGCAAACTAAATGTATTTAAATAACGAATATTTCTGATATAAACCGTTACGTACTGACCTGCTAATAATTTATTTTGCAGAGCAACATTATCAACGTACGCTCGCATATTCCAAGAACCATTTGTTAAAGCAATACGCGTATCTGTAAATTCAACATATCCTGCATTTTTAATGATTTTGCCACTGGCTAATTCTATATCAATTGGAAATCTTGCATCATCAGGGATTTCAATCGACTTATCTAATGTGCCTTCCTCAATATCTAGGCGCTGATTATCTGGCATAGAAAATAATAAATACATTTGATTAACCGAGTTAATCTTATTGAGTACCGTCTCAAACGCCGTGACCATCGTACCAACGGTCACCACACGTTCTGCAATATAGCCATCAGCAGGTGATCGTACCAAACAGTACCGTAAGCTCAATTTAGTGCGACCAATATCCGCTTCATCCGTGGTCACATTACCTACAGCAGTATAATAATTAATCCGTTGCAGCTCTAAATCCTGCTTTGAAACGGCTCGCGCCTTGTACAAGTCCTGATAACGTTCATAAATAATTTTATAATTATCACGTGCAGCCTTATCTTTAATCAGTTGCCCTTCATACCCCTTTAACTCCCATTCAAAAGGACGTGGATCCACCTGATAAAGCGGTTGCCCCTCTTTAACAAGGGTGCCCTCAGTATAATATTTCTTATAAATCACACCGCTAATGCGAGGAATCACTTTATAATCAACAACCCCTTGTACAAATGCGGGATAATTTAAAACGTACTCAATATTATGTACACCTACTTTTTCGGCATCGACATGTGACAAAGGATCATCTGACTTTTTTTTATGACCGCAACCTGTCAATAATAATGTCAAAATGAGTTGCGTCAGTAAAAGCTTCTTCATACGTTCGTCTTACATTGATATGCGTAACCCGCGCCTAGGTCTTGATATAAGCGCACAATTGTCGTTAATTGCGCTATTTTAGATTTGGTTAAATCAATTGCAGCAACATCCATATTAATTTTATTTATCAATAACGTTGGATAACTATACAACCCTTTTTCATAGCTGTCTTCTGCTAACGTATAAGCTTTTTTACTGCTTGAGAAATTTTTTCCCTGTGCAACAAAGCTCGTATAGTATTTCTGGTGCGCCGATAAATCATCATCCACCGATTTAAAAGCGGTTCGAACAACTTGAATGTACTCACGATAAGCGCCATAACGCAACCCTTTGGCCGATTTGATTTGGCCTGGATACTCAGGTGCAACCAAAGGCATTGTCAGCAATGAAAGAGAACTCCAAAAATCGGTGTTTCCTGCAAATAAACGGGCCAATTCTTTCGTTGCTGAACCACCAAGATTTGTTAAACTAATCGTCGGGAAAAAAGTAGACGTCACAACGCCTACCTCAGCATTTGAGGCAATTAATTTTTGCTCGGCCCCTCTTACATCCGGTCTATTCTTTAAGACTTCTGAAGGCAAGTTGGTTGGTACGATAGCATCACTTTTTAAATTCATAAATTTAAACCCAATGCCCACATCACCTGGATTTTCATTAAGTAGTAATTTAAGCGCATTTCGAGACAGCACAACATTATTTGCAACAATCGGTAACTCAGCATCCGCTTGTTCATACTGCTGCTCGTACTGCTGAAGCGTATACAACGAAATCAAACCTTGTGTATATTGCTTTTTACTTAAAAAAAGTAACTCTTTTAAATCAGCAACCAATTGTTTTTGTTGTGTGAGTAAATGAGACTGACCTGAATAAGTAAAATAACCTGCTGCTGTTTGACTGATCACCGACAATGCTACCGTATCCCTTGTGAGTGCTGAAGCTCGCACTTCGGCTGTCGCTCTTTCACTCGAGCGCAAATATTGAAATAAATTAATCGCATAGGTAGGCAATACACCCGCATTGTAGCCTGGGTTATATATAAATAATTTACTATTTGCGTAACCAAAAAGGAGTGCATTCACCGAGGGGATAATCGAATATTGCACTTGCAAGAGCTCACCTTGCGCATCTAGCACATTCCCCATTGCCACTTGAATATCATTATTATTATGAACTGCTGTTTCAATTAAATAGGTTAACTGTTTATCATTAAACTTTTGCCACCAAGGCAGTGTAGGTAGGTTTATGTCTCCTACTTTCGACAAGCTATCTTTGCTTTTCCACTGCTCAGGCTGATTGATTTTAGGCTTTTTATAAAGAGGGCCATACAAAGCACAACCCGAAAAAATAGAGAGTAAGATAATACAAAGAAAAAATCTTATTGTTTTTATCATCAAGAGAACAATTAGATGTCTAAGCTTCAAGATAAGGTAAAACCACAAAGACTGCAATTGCTTTATCTGCATCACAGCAAATCTACCTTAGCGCTATCACTCAAATTTCTATTTCATTAAAAAACATTAAATTAAAATCATTTCTTATTCTTTTTTTGCATACATTGACAAGTTCCTAACATACCCTTCAGAATCAATATCATGATCTCAAATCAAAGGCCCAAACCATGTTTGCGATGAAGCATAATATAATAAAAAAATTACTTTGCTACTCAATGCTACTCACCACCACAACCACCTTTGCAGGGCTCGAGCAAAAAGTGGCCGCACAACCAGGCACACTCTTTCCAATCACCCTCATTGAAAAAAACGCTAATCAGGTACACGTTTCAAAAAACGCACACAAAGATGTTGATTATCGCGTCTGTAATCATACAAAACTCACAAGAGCCCTTGCTATGCCAGCTATAGCAGGGATAGAGCTGCTCGATATAGGCCCTTCGTCCTGTCGTAAACGATTTAGTGCAGGCTTAAAGCCAAAAGAATGTTGCCTTTTAAAATTAAGAGTTGGTTTACGCGCACAAACACCTCTTAGACGCTTTTCAGCAAATGGAGAAAATACGTTCCCTCAAGTAGGAATTGTTCCACCCGCACAAGATTGGTATTTTCCCACTTCTCAGGTTCCCCCCGAACAGGCGTTAACCGTTACCGAAACCACTACGATTGAACAACCTATTGTGGTATCCGGTGCTTTCGAGAATACTTTTTTGTCTTACCCACTCATAGGTGTTAGCACAGATAATGGAAGCTCTTGGAGTATGTCCAACTCAACAACAACCCCATCAACCACGCCTCCTTTTCGTACATTAATCGCTGATGATGATGCTTTTATTACGACAGTAAGCTGCAGTAGCACTGGTGTCTGTGCTTTAGCTAGATCGTACTCCCCTTCTGATGCTGTGAATCATACGAATCCTTTGTTGGCCTTCACACCGAATGCCTCTATTGTCAATTGGATTTATCCAGAAGCAATCACAAATCCATCACTCACGCCTGCATTTGAAGCGGAATATGAAGGCAATGGATTCTATAGTACAAGTTGTACAAACTCCTTTTGTGCTGCCACAGGCCAGTACACTGGCGAATATAATAGTGAACCCACCAGTCTTCCTTTAAATGCAATTGGCACGAACAATAATGGCACTTGGTCTTGGACATACCTTTCAGGAACAAACAATTTAGCTAACTTGGACCCTACATTTCAACGTAATTACGAGGCTAACACCATTACTTGCACCTCTTCATTTTGCATCAATGCCGGTTCCTATATTGGCTCTTCTTCACCCATACCTTTTATAGGCGTGGGTACGAATACCAATGGCACTTGGTCTTGGGATTATGTTAAAACCTCAAGCTATATCAGTTCAATACCTGACTTTAGTGCGCTGTTTACTACTGTGCTAGGCTCAGCCTGTAGCAAAAACTTCTGCTTTATTGCAACTAGCTATCTAAATACCTCATCCGCGGTTTACCCCTTACTACTACAAAGTACTGATGCTTCCGATGTTACTAGTTCTTGGACATATCCTTCTGGTATCAATACCAGCAATATAACACCTACCTTTGTCAGTGGTGGCTATTTAAATGCTGCAAGTTGTTATGACACGATATGTATTGCTGTAGGAAACTTTGTTGGTAACTATACAAATACTTCTAGCGTGACGGCTGATACCCAGCTTCCTTTAATTGCGCTCACCAATAATGCAGCAAGCACTTCTGGTGCCACTTGGAACTACCAGCCTGATATCACATCCTCAAGTGTTTTACCTGCTTCATTTGTATCTAATGGCACGTTCACAGGCGCAAGTTGTGACGGTAACGCATCGTCTGTTAATTGTCTTGCTGTAGGCAGTTATACCGGCAGCTATACAAACGATTCTGGCGTTACGTCTGATGTTCAGCTTCCTTTAATCGCACTCACCAATAGTGCAAGAAGTGCTTCTGGTGCCACTTGGAGTTATCCCGCCCAAACTTATCTAAGCAACATAGATGGCTTTACTGAAGGTTATTTAACATCTGTAAGCTGCAATAACGAAGGAAACGTTTGCGTTGCCGCAGGTACTTATACAGCGACACAAACGGATAGCTCTGGCACTTCTACTACAACTCAGTACCCTTTAGCCTTAATCACTACAGATGGGGGAAGTACCTGGAGTTATAATTCTTCGGTCATCCCTTCCGCTTCGTTAAACGCAACCGCGTCTTCTCTCACCAGTGTTTCAGCGAGCCCATCATGATTGCTTGGGGTTATCTAATCAGGTTTAATGATTGGGTTGGCTATTAATGCTTTACTTTTCTCTAAAATTAAAGCATCAATCTCAGAAATAACAGATGTATCTGTTATTTCTGAGATTGATGCTAGTTTTCTATAATCATCCGTTTGCATAAAATCTTCTACAAAAGTAGCCAGCGCCTCCGTATCTAAAATGTCTTCTAAACCACTTTTAAAATCCAATAATACACGGACTTCAAGATGCTTTGTCTTTTGAATGGTAAACTCCGTTTGTAGCGATTCAGCTAGTTCACCCGCCTGCGTTTCTTGCAATAAACTTTTTTGCTGATGCGTCACATACGCTTGATAATCACAAAGCACTTGTACTTGCTCTCGTGTTTCAACGGCCTCTTCACTCCTTGATACAGCTCTTATTTCATCAATAACTTGCTTCACTAATGGTGTGCACATGGCGTGATTAGAAGACCGCTTATCTCCAAGCTTAATGTCTTCTGATAGCTCTTCTTCCAGGAGTTCATCAAAAGACATATTGCAGATAAGCTCTTTCAATTTAACCGCTGCTAATACCATTCCTGTTCGGCCAAATCCTTCACCACAATGCAGTCCCACCTGTTTTCCTGCTTCAGCTGCATTATCAATAATATCAAAAACCGTATCACATATTTGAATACTCGGAGACTGAAAGTCAGCCACATGCAATTCGATATATTCAAGGCCTGCTTTTTCAGCCTCTAATTTGTACTGAGGTGTTACCTCTAAACTAATCAGCACATCATAATTCTGTAGTTTAAGAAACTGCATACTTTCAGAGATGACTCTTTTATTAAAGTCAGGTTTTGCCATCGCTCCGACCTTTATGGCCTGACCTCTCAATGTAAAATTAACCTTCCTATAATTTTCAGGAGGCGGAGGCGGTGGCTTTGATAAGGGCCGAGGAATAGGCATTATCATTAAATGTCAAAAGTTATTTAATAATAAATATAGTCAATGTTTGAGTAAGAACAAGGCAGAGAGATATTTATAGTGCTTTGATTTAAGTTTCAGAAGTGTTTACAGCGTTTAAAAACACTTGATAACTTACTAGGTGTATTGGTGCTGGCACCAGGAGTCGAACCCGGGACCTACTGATTACAAATCAGTTGCTCTACCAACTGAGCTATGCCAGCGAACGGATGCGATAATACGCTATTCTGTATCATTTTGCCAGAGGATAACCCATTAAATTATATCGTAAACTGCCGTTCCGTCATGCTATTCTCTCCATCCCTTGCTGAAGGCGTGATGTTTGTTGCCGTGCGCACCGATGGCATCTCTATATTTTCAATATCAATCGATCTTTCCGCGGGCTTTGAACTATCACCAATAGGAGAGTTTCTTCTACCACAAGGGCAGCAACATGAGAAAAAACGAAATTTCCCGCTTTTATTCCCAGCTGACACTGTCGCTTGCACTTCATTCTCCCTCGCATCAGGCTCCATCAGAGCTGTCGATTCTGCTGCTCTTCTTTCACGCATTCCTAGAATGGCTGTTTTTAGTTCCGTGCTCTTAACCACACCCCTATCTAAAAAAGACGCTTCATTGGCGGCAAAGTAAGCTTCTCCTGCTTCACGGCATTCTTTTGTATTCGTAAAAATAATTAAACGACCTGGATGCAATGCACCAACAAACGTATAGAAACATTCCGAAAGCACCTCACTTCCAGGATTTCCTAAATTACCATCTAGCGCTAACATGATTTCGGCAGGATCAATATGTTGAGTCATCATAATTTGATCTAATGCTCCTAAAAGATCTGAGGCAGAAAGTATTCTCGGTATACTCGTAATATGTGTTTCTGGTTTTGTTTCTGTCGCCTCTTCTGCTGACACTTCTTGTTCAATATTAAACCCATCACGATACTGCTTAACCTCATAAGTATTTGTGCCTGTGTGATGAAAAATTAAAATCGCTATTTCATCTGGATCATATGCAGCATACATCGTTCCCGGACTCGGCCTATCTGCCATTTTTCCGTAAGTGATAGAACCATGCGCAATGTAAATTGATAATTTCTTTTTTTGAGAAATAGGTACTACTGAAACTGCAGGTACCGCTACTGGTGCTTGTACCTGAGGTTGTGCTTCTCGCTGAATAGATAGGTTAAGTTGAACGCTTTCGGACACCTTTGAGAAGTTTTCACATTTAGTAATAAGCTTATCCTCAAAATTGATAGCATATTATTGCTACAATGATTCAATATTAACACAAAAAGTATATTGAATTCAACTATATGCGTATTGATCCATCTCTTAATATGATTATGACTTAGCTTAGATAAAAAAAGCAAAAAAAAAGCAGCTTTTTAGGGCTGCTTTAAAAATAAAATCCTGACGATGACCGACTTTCACATGGTGAAGCACCACACTATCATAGGCGCAGGTTCGTTTCACGTCTGAGTTCGAGATGGGATCAGGTGGGGCCA
>JAHZKF010000057.1 GCA_022600575.1 Gammaproteobacteria bacterium
GAGATGGTGATGCCTGGCGATAATGTAAATGTAGAGGTTTCATTACAAGCACCGATTGCAATGCATGAAGGGCTTCGTTTTGCGATTCGGGAAGGTGGCCGTACCGTTGGTGCGGGTGTTGTTACAAAAATCATCGAGTAATGGATGGTTTGTAAGTTGTTGTGCAAGCCCGGGGTGTTCCTCGGTGCTTGCGTGTATAGGCCAGTAGCTCAATTGGCAGAGCGGCGGTCTCCAAAACCGCAGGTTGGGGGTTCGATTCCCTCCTGGCCTGCCAACCACCTTGATAAGATATGAAGAAAAATACAGACCCTAAAAGAACAATGCGTGACACCTTTTTGTGGGTTGGTGTTGCTTTAATAACTGCAGCAGCTTTTGCTTTAACATACCTGTTTCATTTTTCGGGTCCAATTAAAGTGCTTGTCTGGTTGGTTTGGTTGGTACTTGGTTTAGCGCTTGCTTTCTTCACAAAGAAAGGACAAGCCGTTTTTGTTTTTGCAAAAGAAGCAAAAGTGGAATTAAAAAAAGTGGTTTGGCCTACGCGCCAGGAAACGGTGCAAACAACATCGATTGTGATGGTAATGGTTGGTGCCACAGGGTTTGTTCTCTGGGGGGTTGATTCTGTTATGATGTGGGCCATTGGTAAAATAACGCACTTGGGTTGATATGACGGTGGAAGAGCAAAAAGAGAAGCAATGGTACGTTGTTCATGCATACTCAGGGTATGAAAACTTTGTGATGCGCGAGATTAATGCCCGTACACAGCACCACCATTTTGAATCTAAAATTGGTGAGGTTGTCGTTCCTGCTGAGGAAGTGGTTGAGATTCGTTCAGGACAAAAGAGAAAAAGCACGCGGAAATTTTTCCCGGGCTATGTGTTGGTTAACATGGTTATGGATGATGAAACATGGCATATGGTTCGTGCAATTCCTCGCGTGTTGGGTTTTATTGGCGGAACAGGGCAAACACCCTCACCCATTTCTGAAAAAGAAGCCAATGCAATTATGCACCGCATGGAAGAAGGTGTAACAAAACCAAGGCCTAAAATACTCTTTGAGCCTGGTGAAGTGATTCGCGTTAAAGAAGGTCCTTTTGTGGACTTTAATGGCGTGGTTGAAGAAGTAAATTATGAAAAGAGTCGTTTGCGCGTTTCTGTTCTCATTTTTGGTCGTTCAACACCGGTTGAGCTTGAGTTTAGCCAGGTTGAAAAAACGTAATATTATTTGGGGAGCTTGCGTGTTTTAAAGCAAGCGTTATACCCACGAGGAGTCAGTATGGCGAAGAAAGTAGAAGCATATATCAAGTTGCAAATTCCAGCAGGAAAAGCAAATCCAAGTCCACCTGTAGGGCCTGCATTAGGACAACGTGGTGTGAACATCATGGAGTTTTGTAAAGCATTTAATGCGGCAACGCAGCAAATGGAAGCAGGAATTGCAATCCCTGTCGTGATTACGGTTTATTCTGATAGAAGTTTTACTTTTATCTTAAAAACACCACCTGCATCTGTTTTGCTGAAGAAAGCAGCGGGTATTAAAAAAGGCAGCAGTGTTCCGAATCAGGATAAAGTGGCGGTGCTTAAACGTGCTCAGCTTGAAGAAATTGCTAAAACAAAAGAACCAGACTTAACGGCTTCAGATCTTGATGCGGCTGTTCGTATTATTGCGGGCACAGCACGTAGCATGGGTATTGACGTTGAAGATTTAGACCAATCATCAGATGATGCTGCGTAGGGGATGAGCCATGACTAAAGTAACGAAGAAAAAGCAGGAAATCTTAAAGAAAGTAAAACCAGGACACATTTATTCATTGTCAGAAGGTGTTCAATTACTGAAAGAATTTGCTAGCAAAAAATTTAATGAAGCAGTTGATGTTGCTGTGAACTTAGGGATTGATTCTCGAAAGTCAGATCAAATGGTTCGTGGTGCAACTAGTCTGCCTAAAGGAACTGGAAAAACAGTTCGAGTTGCTGTGTTTGCTCAAGGTGAGCATGCGGAAAAAGCAAAAAAAGCAGGCGCTGATATTGTAGGCTTTGAAGATTTGGCTGAACAAATAAAGTCGGGTGACATGCCATTTGATGTGGTTATTGCAACGCCTGATTCAATGCGAATCGTTGGTCAGCTGGGTCAAATTCTTGGGCCACGCGGCCTTATGCCAAACCCTAAAGTGGGTACGGTGACCATGAATGTTGAAGCAGCTGTTTCTGATGTGAAGTCAGGGCAAGTACGTTATCGAACAGATAAAAATGGCATTATCCATTGTAACGTTGGAAAGATTGATTTTGCAGAAGCAGATTTAGCAGAAAACATTGCTGCATTGTTGGCTGACCTTAAAAAAGCCAAGCCTATTTCAGCAAAAGGTGTTTATTTTAAGAAACTGACCTTATCGACAACTATGGGGCCTGGTGTGGCTATTGATCTCGCATCAGTTTCCGTGTAGAATCTCGGGCCGTTTCAAATGCTTTCACGACATAGACTTCGGTTCCATGTCGTCGAAGACCGCAGGTGCGAATGCTTAATATCCTGCGCAGACGGTGGAATCAGTTATAAAGATGTTGTTGTATACATATTTGTAAGTGACCACCATAACCATCAAATCTTACGAGATTTGAGTAACGCAAGGAGTCAGTGACGTGACGTTGACTTTAGCTGCAAAAAAAGTCGTGGTCGAAGAAGTAGCTAGCGCTGCCTCTAACGCTATTTCGGCTGTTCTTGCTGATTATCGGGGAATCCCCGTCAATGAAATGACCGCTTTACGTGCAAAAGCACGTGCAAACGGTGTTTACCTACGTGTTGTGCCGAATACGCTGACACGTCGAGCATTTGGCGAAACCCCTTTTGCTTGTTTAGATGATGCTTTAGTTGGTCCTTTAGTGCTTGCTTTGTCAATGGAATCTCCCGGAGATGCAGCACGGTTACTAAAAGACTTTTCAAAAAGCTGTAAAAAGCTTGAAGTCAAAGCCTTAGCGCTTGATGGAAAAGCATATGGAGCTGAGCATTTAGATGCGATTGCAAGTCTTCCAACGCGTGATGAAGCATTAGCAACCTTAATGGCTGTTATGAAAGCACCTGTTGAGAAGTTTGTTCGCACATTGGCAGCGCCGCATAGTAAACTTGTGCGTACAGTGGTAGCAATTAAAGATCAAAAAGCAGGTTAGACCAGATAGTTGGTTGTTCTATTTTAATGTGAGGAGCGAGTAATAATGGCTGTTTCAAAAGACGAAATTTTAGAAACAATTGGTAACATGTCAGTGATTGAAGTTGTTGACTTGATTGAAGCAATGGAAGAAAAATTCAATGTGTCTGCAGCATCAGCAGTAGCAGCAGTGGCGGCACCCGCAGCAACTGCAGCAGCAGCAGAAGAAAAAACCGAGTTTGATGTTGTTATGACAAGCTTTGGTGGAAACAAAGTTGCTGTAATTAAAGTTGTTCGTGCTGTTACAGGACTTGGCTTGAAAGAAGCGAAAGACCTCGTTGAAGGCGCACCTTCTACTGTGAAAGAAGGTCTTCCTAAAGCAGAAGCAGAAGACATGAAGAAACAACTCGAGGAAGCGGGCGCATCTGTTGAAGTAAAATAAAACAGATAAAACCTGTGAAAGACCCAGTCGTAGCGATTGCTATGGCTGGGTTTGCGTGTTTAAAAAGACAAAACGACGTTCAAACATTGAAGAGGACACCTTATGGCCGTAGCAATTGCTAACCCTCAATATTCCTATGCTGAGAAAAAACGATTTCGCAAAAGCTTTGGTAGCCATGCCGAGAAGATGACCATACCTGATCTTCTTGATATTCAGCTAAAATCATACAAAGAATTCATTCAATCATCCTCAGAAGATGGTGTAAAGGCTGATACAGGTTTGGGTGCTGCTTTCACTTCTGTTTTTCCTATTCAAAGTTTTTCAGGAAACGCAAGACTTGAATACGTGAGTTATAAGTTGGGAGAGCCCGCTTTTAATGTGCGGGAGTGTAAACTACGAGGTTTAACTTATTCAGCACCACTTCGGGTGAAGGTGCGTTTGATCGTATTAGATAAAGAAGCATCTGGTGACCCGAAACCAGTTAAAGATATTCGTGAACAAGATGTTTTCATGGGTGAAATCCCCTTGATGACGGATGTTGGAACTTTTGTTATCAATGGTACTGAGCGTGTTGTTGTTTCTCAGTTGCATCGTTCCCCAGGTGTTATTTTTGAGCACGACAGAGGGAAAACGCATTCGTCAGGAAAACTACTTTATTCTGCGCGTATTATCCCATACAGAGGGTCGTGGTTAGACTTTGAATTTGACCCCAAAGATTGTTTATTTGTTCGAATTGACCGTCGTCGTAAATTACCAGCAACTATTTTGCTGCGTGCGCTTGGGTATGATACCGAGTCTATTTTAGAAGAGTTCTTTGAGTCTACGGTTTGTCATATTAAAGATGGTGAATTTCATATTGATTTGGTTCCTGCGCGTTTGAGGGGCGAGATAGCTTTATTTGACATTAAGCTTCCTGGTTCAAAAGAAGTTTTGGTTGAAGAAGGACGACGTATTACCACCCGCCATATTAAAGAAATGGAAAAAGCCAAGATGAAAGACTTGGTGGTTCCTCGTGATTACTTGGTCGGGAAGTCGTTGGCAAAAGGGATTATCGATACTTTAACCGGAGAATTATTAGCTTTAGCAAACACTGAAGTCACGCCAGAGCTTTTGACACAACTACTTGAGCAAGGTGTTGCTCAGTTTGAAATGATTTATACCAATGACTTAGATCATGGCTCTTATCTTTCAGATACATTGCGTGTTGATTCAACCTCTACCTCACTTGAAGCTTTAGTTGAAATCTATCGAATGATGCGTCCTGGTGAGCCGCCAACAAAAGAAGCTGCAGAGACATTATTTAAAAATCTCTTTTTCTCAGAAGATAGATATGACTTGTCTGCAGTTGGTCGAATGAAATTTAATCGTCGTGTCGGTCGACAGGATGATGCAGGTTCTGGCACATTAGAAAAAGAAGATATTTTAGATGTCATCAAAACATTGATTGATATTCGAAATGGCATAGGCATGGTAGATGACATTGATCATCTCGGTAATCGACGCGTTCGAAGTGTCGGTGAAATGGCAGAAAATCAGTTTCGTGTTGGCCTGGTTCGTGTTGAGCGTGCTGTGAAAGAACGTTTAAGTTTGGCCGAGTCAGAAAACTTAATGCCACAAGATTTAATCAATGCGAAGCCTGTTTCAGCAGCGATTAAAGAATTTTTTGGTTCTAGTCAGTTGTCACAATTTATGGACCAAGTAAATCCACTGTCAGGCGTCACACATAAGCGTCGTGTTTCAGCACTTGGGCCGGGTGGTTTAACGCGTGAGCGTGCAGGATTTGAAGTGCGAGATGTACATACCACGCACTATGGTCGTGTTTGTCCGATTGAAACGCCTGAGGGGCCGAATATTGGTTTGATTAACTCGCTGTCGGTTTATGCGCGAACCAACGATTATGGCTTTATTGAGACACCTTGCCGAAAAGTTGTAGATGGTCGTGTGACCGATGAGATTGAATATTTGTCAGCTATTTCTGAAGTTGACCAGTATATTGCACAATCAAGCGTTGCAGTGGATGCGAAGGGTAAGATTTTAGCCGATCTTGTACCATGTCGTCATCAAAATGAGTTTTCATTAACAACACCAGATAAAATTAATTATATGGATGTTTCGCCGAAACAGATTGTTTCTGTGGCTGCTTCGCTTATTCCATTCTTGGAGCATGATGATGCAAATAGAGCGCTCATGGGTTCTAATATGCAGCGTCAAGCAGTGCCAACACTTCGTGCCGAAAAGCCTTTAGTAGGTACGGGTATGGAGCGTTCAGTTGCATCTGACTCGGGTGTTTGTGTGGTCGCTAAACGAGGTGGTGTGATTGACTTAGTGGACGCTTCTCGTATTGTGGTTCGTGTGAACGAAGACGAAACCTCAGCCGGTGAGACGGGTGTTGATATTTATAACTTAACAAAATACTCTCGCTCAAACCAAGATACCTGTATTAATCAAATGCCAATCGTGAGCAATGGCGATAAGATTCAGCGTGGCGATATTTTGGCGGATGGTCCTTGTACCGATATGGGAGAGCTTGCGTTAGGGCAAAACTTATTGGTTGCTTTCATGCCTTGGAATGGCTATAACTTTGAGGATTCTATTCTTATTTCTGAGCGTGTTATTCAGGAAGATAGGTTTACGACAATTCATATTGAAGAGTTAACCTGTATTGCTCGTGATACGAAGCTTGGTTCAGAAGAAGTGTCAGCTGATATCCCGAATGTGGGTGAGTCAGCATTGGCGAACTTAGATGATTCAGGTGTGGTTTACATCGGCGCTGAAGTGACAGCGGGTGATATTCTGGTTGGAAAGGTCACACCAAAAGGTGAGACGCAATTAACCCCTGAAGAAAAATTATTAAGAGCTATTTTTGGTGAGAAGGCATCTGATGTAAAAGATTCATCCTTGCGTGTGCCGTCTGGTATGAATGGAACAGTAATTGATATTCAAGTCTTTACCCGAGATGGGTTAGAGAAAGATGCGCGTGCAAAAAGTATTGAAGAAGAGCATTTGGCTCGTGCACGTAAAGATTTGACCGATGAGCGCAGGATTCGAGAAGAAGATATCTATCAACGACTTCGCCATTTGCTGTTAGGTAAAACGGCGACAGGTGGTCCAGGAGGCCTCAAGTCGGGCACTAAAATCACGGCAGCTTACCTTGACAAGTTAGAGCAAGAAAAATGGCTTGATATTCGTCTGACAGATGATGTGGCGAGCCAGCAGCTTGAGCAGACATCGAAGCAACTAGGTGAGTTAGTTAAAGAAATAGAAAAGCGCTTTAACGATAGCCGCAAGAAAATCACTCAAGGTGACGATTTGGCTCCTGGCGTTTTGAAAATTGTAAAAGTTTATTTGGCTGTGAAACGACGACTTCAGCCGGGTGATAAGATGGCTGGACGTCACGGAAACAAAGGGGTTATCTCGATTGTTGTTCCGATGGAAGATATGCCGCACCTTGAAGATGGAACGCCAGTTGATATTGTTTTGAATCCTTTAGGTGTTCCATCTAGGATGAATATCGGACAAGTGTTAGAGACGCACCTTGGTTTGGCAGCAAAAGGCTTAGGGCATCGTATTTCAGCCATGCTGGATAAAGAAACGGACGTTTCTAAGCTTCGAAAATATTTGGGGCAGATTTATAATCATGACACACAAAAGCGTATAGAGCTTGAAAGCCTGTCTGATAGTGAGCTGATGGTATTAGCACAAAACCTTCGACGAGGTGTTCCGATGGCAACACCTGTATTTGATGGTGCCTCGGAAGCTGAAATTAAGGCGATGCTGAAACTTGCAGAATTACCAGAAGATGGGAAAACCATGTTGATTGATGGACGAACAGGTCGTCAATTTGATAATCCTGTGACAGTTGGATACATGTATATTCTTAAACTCAATCATTTGGTTGATGATAAAATGCATGCTCGTTCGACTGGTTCTTATAGTTTGGTGACGCAGCAGCCACTGGGAGGAAAAGCTCAGTTTGGTGGACAACGCTTTGGAGAGATGGAGGTTTGGGCTCTGGAAGCTTATGGAGCTGCCTATACATTGCAGGAAATGCTGACTGTTAAGTCAGATGATGTAGCTGGACGAACCAAAATTTATAAAAACATCGTGGATGGTGATCATCAAATGGATCCGGGGATGCCCGAGTCATTCAATGTATTATTGAAAGAAATTCGCGCGCTTGGAATAGACATTGAGTTAGACCACGCTTAAAACACAAAATGAAGGGCACCCGGAAAAGGATTATCTTTTTTCGGGTGACATAGTTCAGACGCTTTTGGAGGCATAAACTTGGCTAGCATCGAACCAATGAAAAAAGCACCTATAATGAGTGATTTGCTTGGCATGCTCAAACAGCAGGGGCACACTGAAGAGTTTGACGAAATTCGAATTCGACTTGCATCCCCCGAGCTCATTCGCTCTTGGTCTTATGGTGAAGTTAAAAAACCAGAAACCATTAATTACCGAACATTCAAGCCTGAGCGAGATGGTTTGTTTTGTGCGAAGGTTTTTGGGCCGATTAAAGATTACGAGTGTTTGTGTGGAAAATATAAACGCTTGAAGCATCGTGGCGTGATTTGTGAAAAATGTGGTGTCGAGCTTGCATTAGCAAAAGTGCGTAGAGAGCGAATGGCACACATTGAATTGGCGAGCCCTGTTGCACATATTTGGTTCTTAAAATCATTGCCTTCGCGGATTGGTTTGTTGCTTGATATGACCCTCAGAGATATTGAGCGTGTTTTATATTTTGAAGCGTTTGTTGTTGTAGAGCCTGGTATGACAGAGCTTGAGCGTGGCCAATTATTGAATGATGAAGCCTATCTCGAAGCGATGGAGCAATATGGTGATGAGTTTGATGCGCGTATGGGGGCCGAAGCCATTCGCGATTTATTGCGTCAAATCGATATCGATGAAGAAATTAAAACACTTAGAGAAGAATTACCAACTGTTAATTCAGAAACCAAATCGAAAAAAATCACAAAGCGGTTGAAGTTATTAGAAGCATTTCATGAGTCTGGTAATAAGCCTGACTGGATGGTGCTGGAAGTGCTGCCTGTTTTACCACCAGATTTGCGGCCTTTAGTACCGTTGGATGGTGGCCGATTTGCAACATCTGATTTAAATGATTTATATCGTCGTGTGATTAACCGAAATAATCGTTTAAAACGGCTCTTAGATTTAAATGCACCTGATATTATTGTGCGTAACGAGAAGCGCATGCTTCAAGAAGCGGTTGATGCCTTATTAGATAATGGTCGTCGAGGACGTGCAATTACCGGTAGTAATAAGCGGCCGCTTAAGTCTCTTGCTGACATGATTAAAGGGAAGCAAGGTCGTTTCCGTCAAAACTTACTCGGGAAACGAGTTGATTACTCTGGTCGTTCGGTGATTGTGGTTGGTCCAACGCTGATGTTGCATCAATGTGGATTACCTAAAAAGATGGCGCTTGAGCTCTTTAAACCGTTTATCTTCAGTAAGCTTGAGTTTCGTGGGCTTGCGACAACAATTAAAGCCGCCAAAAAAATGGTAGAGCGAGAAGAACCTGTCGTTTGGGATATTCTCGAAGATGTGATTCGTGAGCATCCGGTTTTATTGAACCGTGCACCAACATTACACCGATTGGGGATTCAGGCGTTTGAACCAGTATTGATTGAAGGGAAGGCAATTCAATTACATCCCTTAGTGTGTACGGCTTATAATGCTGACTTTGATGGTGACCAGATGGCGGTTCACGTACCTCTTACGCTTGAGTCTCAGCTTGAAGCACGATCGCTTATGATGTCGACAAACAATATTCTTTCGCCTGCAAGTGGTGAGCCGATTATTGTTCCAAGTCAGGATGTTGTATTAGGCTTGTATTACTTAACACGCGAACAAATCAATGCAAAAGGCGAAGGCCGTATTTTCTCTAGTCCTCAAGAAGCGCAGAACTTCTACGAAGAAGGGCATGTAGCGCTTCATGCTAAAGTGAAAGTACGTATGAAGGTGCCAGCGACAGATGACACCCCTGAAACAACAGCCTTGGTCGAAACAACGGTGGGACGTGCCATTCTTTCTGAAATTTTACCAGAAGGGATTGCGTTTTCATCCATTAATAGAATCATGACTAAAAAGAATGTCTCTAAAGTACTTGACCATTGTTATCGTGTTTTAGGACTGAAGTCAGCTGTTATTTTTGCCGATCAGTTAATGTACACAGGTTTTCGCTATGCAACGCGAGGCGGCGCATCGATTGGGATTGAAGATATGGAAATCCCAGCAGATAAGCCAGCTATCATTGAGCAAGCTGATAACGAAGTACGTGAAATTGAAGCCCAATTTCGCTCAGGTTTGGTTACAAATGGTGAGCGGTATAACAAAGTTATTGATATTTGGTCTCGTACGAGTGAAATGGTTGCAAAATCGATGATGACAACCATTGCAACAGAAGAAGTAACGACTCGTAAAGGTGAGACAGTGAGGCAACCGTCATTTAATCCAATCTTTATGATGGCTGATTCGGGTGCGCGGGGTTCAGCTGCTCAGATTCGACAGTTAGCGGGTATGCGAGGATTAATGTCGGCTCCAGATGGCTCGATTATTGAGACACCTATTACGGTAAATTTCCGTGAGGGGTTGAATGTAATTCAGTACTTTATCTCGACTCACGGTGCTCGAAAAGGTCTTGCAGATACGGCGCTTAAAACAGCGAACTCAGGGTATTTAACACGGCGTCTTGTTGATGTAGCACAAGATGTTGTGATTACTGAGATTGACTGTGGTACTGAAAATGGTGTCTTAATGCAACCGTTGATTGAAGGGGGCGACATTGTTGAACCTTTACATGAACGAGTTTTAGGTCGTGTGGTAGCAGTAGATGTTTATCTGCCCAATAAAGATGAGCCTGTTGTTACAGCCGGTACGCTTTTAGATGAAACCTGGGTTGAACATCTTGAGCAGTTAGGGGTTGATCAGGTCTTGGTGCGCTCACCAATTACGTGTGAAACACGTTTTGGTTTGTGTGCAAACTGTTACGGACGTGATTTAGCTCGGGGCCATTTGGTGAACACAGGTGAAGCGGTCGGCATCATTGCGGCACAGTCCATTGGTGAGCCAGGTACGCAGTTGACGATGAGAACGTTCCACATTGGGGGAGCGGCTTCTCGGGCGACGGCTGAAAATAATATTCAAATTAAAAATAAAGGAAGCGCGAGACTGCATAATATTAAAACCGTTACACATGAAAATGGTAATTTGGTTGCAGTGTCTCGTTCTGGTGAAGTAACCATTGCAGATGAGTTTGGACGAGAGCGTGAGCGATATAAGTTACCATATGGTGCTGTTCTATCGGTACGTGATCAGTCTGCTGTTGAAGCAGGTGAAGTGATTGCAAACTGGGATCCTCATACGCACCCTGTGATTTCAGAAGTAAGTGGACAACTTAAATTTGTTGATTTGGTCGAAGGTATTACCATGAATCGCAAAACAGACGAGCTCACAGGGTTGAGTAGTTTGGTTGTGATTGATGGGAAACAACGGAGCACATCAACAGGACGCGATTTGCGGCCAATGGTGAAGTTGATTTCGGCGAAAGGAGAAGAAATTTTCTTGGCTGGAACCAACGTGCCGGCACAATATTACTTGCCAGTAGATGCGATTATTAACTTTGAAGATGGCGCACCTGTGGGCATTGGAGACGTGATTGCGCGGATTCCACAGGAGCGTTCGAAAACGCGTGATATTACCGGGGGTCTGCCGCGCGTAGCTGACCTTTTTGAGGCTCGAAAACCGAAAGATGCAGCAGTCATGGCTGAGGTTTCTGGGGTTGTGAGTTTTGGTAAAGAAACCAAAGGTAAGCGACGTTTAATTATTTCTGCGTCAGAAGGGAAAGGTCATGAGGAGTTGATTCCAAAATGGCGACATATTTCTGTCTTTGAAGGTGAAAACGTAGCACGTGGAGAGGTTGTTGCTGATGGACCGCCAAATCCACACGATATTTTGCGCTTGTTAGGTATTGGCGCGCTTTCAAACTATATCGTGAATGAAGTGCAAGATGTATATCGCTTACAAGGGGTAAAAATCAATGATAAACATATTGAAACCATTGTAAGACAAATGCTTCGTAAACGAATTGTTACATTTGCTGGAGATTCAAAATTCCTGGTGGGTGAACAAATAGAAGAAACTGCTTTGCTTGAAGAAAATGATCGACTGCTTGCTGACGAGAAAGAACCGGCAAGAGGCGTGCCTATTTTGTTAGGTATTACGAAAGCATCTTTAGCAACAGAATCGTTTATTTCTGCTGCATCGTTTCAGGAGACCACGCGAGTGCTCACAGAAGCGGCTGTTAGCGGCAAGGCAGACGAATTAAGAGGCTTAAAAGAGAATGTGATGGTTGGACGCCTTATTCCAGCAGGAACGGGTTATGCGTACCACCAAGCACGTAAAGCGAAGCGTTTGAGGCAGGTAGAGCAAGAGCCGCAACCGCTGACAGCAAGTGAAGTAGAGCATGCATTGAGTGAAGCGCTGAATGCAGAAGAGAGAAAACAAGACTAAGGCGCTGCGGGTTGGATTCTTATTGGACTTGACATTAGGGTAAGACCTAGCATAGAATCCGGCCTCCTTATGCAGCTGAAAAAAATGAAAGTGCGACCGTTCGGAGTGAATGATTAATGGTGACGATTAACCAATTAGTGAGAAAGCCTCGCAAAGATGTCAAGAACAAAAGTAAGGTTCCGGCGTTAAAGGCCTGTCCGCAGCGTCGTGGTGTATGCACGCGTGTTTATACAACGACCCCTAAAAAGCCGAACTCGGCAATGCGTAAGGTAGCTCGTGTTCGTTTGACTAGCGGGTTTGAAGTATCCTCTTATATTGGAGGGGAAGGGCATAATTTACAGGAGCACTCTGTTGTTTTAGTTCGCGGAGGTCGTGTAAAAGATTTGCCAGGTGTGCGATACCACGTAGTTCGTGGAAGCTTGGATACATCAGGTGTAAATGATCGTAAGCAAGGGCGTTCGAAATACGGTACCAAAAAACCGAAGGACAAAAAGTAATTGATTCTAGTGTAGGAACGAGACATGCCAAGAAGAAGAGAAGTCCCTAAACGTGAGATTTTGCCAGATCCAAAGCATCATAGTGAGCTGTTGGCGAAATTTATTAATGTATTGATGATTAGCGGAAAAAAATCCATTGCCGAGAAAGTAGTGTATGGCGCTTTGGATTTAATGGAAGAGCGTCTTCGTCGAGTGAAAAAAACAGACGAAGATGATAGCGGCCGTACAGGCTCTGGTTCTTCAGCCGTTATGCGTTGTTTTGAAGATGCGTTGGGCAATATTCGCCCGAGTGTTGAAGTGCGTTCACGACGTGTGGGCGGAGCAACCTATCAGGTGCCTGTTGAAGTGCGTTCAGAGCGCAGTGTGGCGCTTGGTATGCGTTGGTTGGTTCAAGCAGCGAGAGCGCGCGGTGAGAAGGGTATGATGTTGCGTTTGGCAGGTGAGTTGATGGATGCCTATGAAAATAAAGGCGCTGCCGTAAAAAAACGTGAAGAAACGCATCGAATGGCTAAAGCTAACCAAGCTTTCGCTCATTTTAGATGGAATTGATAAGAGGATAATGCAGTGTCAGCTACTCCATTAGAATTATACCGAAATATTGGTATTGCAGCGCACGTTGATGCGGGAAAAACCACGACCACTGAGCGTGTGTTGTTCTATACAGGAACTTCTCATAAAATTGGGGAGGTTCATGATGGTGCGGCCACCATGGATTGGATGGTTCAAGAGCAGGAACGTGGAATTACAATTACATCTGCTGCGACCACCTGTTACTGGTCTGGGATGGAACAACAATATCCACAGCATCGCGTCAATATTATTGATACACCAGGGCACGTTGACTTTATGATTGAGGTTGAGCGGTCTTTACGGGTGTTAGATGGTGCGGTTGTGGTGTTTGACGCGGTTTCTGGTGTTGAACCTCAGTCTGAGACGGTTTGGAGACAAGCTGACAGATATGGTGTGCCACGTATCGTTTTTGTCAATAAAATGGACCGAACAGGTGCTGACTTTTTGCGAGTGGTTGATCAAATCAAAAAGCGTTTGGGCTCAAACCCATTGGTGCTTCAGTTAAATATTGGTGCAGAGGAAGAGTTTAAAGGTGTTATTGATCTTGTCAAAATGAAAGCGATTTTGTGGGATGAGGCGAATCGAGGTGTTACCTTTAAATATGAAGATATCGCGCCAGATATGCTTGCAGAGTGTGAGGCTTTAAGAGCTCAAATTCTTGAGGTGGCTGCTGAGTCTTCTGAAGCCCTGATGGAGAAGTATCTTGAAGGTGAAGCACTGACAGAAGAAGAAATTAAAACGGCAATTCGTGAGCGTACCATTCAAAATGAGATTGTTCCTGTGTTTTGTGGTTCTGCCTTTAAGAATAAAGGTGTGCAAGCTGTTTTAGATGCTGTGGTTGATTACTTGCCTTCGCCATTAGATGTGCCAGCGGTTCAAGGTGTGAATGAAGACGGCGAAGATGATTCGCGAGAAACAGCCGTTGATGCGCCTTTCTCAGCGCTTGCTTTTAAAATTGCAACAGACCCTTTTGTGGGAGCGTTGACTTACTTCCGTGCCTACTCTGGTGTGGTTAAAACAGGGGACACTATTTATAACCCTGTTAAAGGTAAAAAAGAACGAGTCGGCCGCTTGCTTCAAATGCATGCGAATTCACGTGAGGAACTGAAAGAAGTACGTGCCGGTGATATTGCAGCAGCAGTTGGCCTTAAAACGGTTACAACGGGTGATACATTGTGTGATGTTAATCAAGTGATTACACTTGAGCGGATGGATTTCCCAGATCCTGTTATCGCCGTTGCTGTTGAGCCAAAAACAAAAGCTGACCAAGAAAAAATGTCGATAGCATTGGGTAAGCTTGCTCAAGAAGATCCGTCGTTCCGAGTTCATACGGACGAAGAGTCAGGTCAAACCATTATTCAAGGGATGGGTGAGCTGCACTTGGAAATTATTGTTGATAGAATGCGACGTGAGTTTTTAGTGGAAGCTAATGTGGGTAAACCACAGGTTGCATATCGTGAAACGTTAAAAGCAACACTTGAGCACGAAGGTAAGTTTGTTCGTCAATCAGGTGGGCGTGGGCAGTATGGACACGTTTGGCTTAAAATTGAGCCTCAGCCAGCAGGTGCTGGGTATGAGTTTGTTAATGAAATTGTGGGTGGTGTGGTTCCAAGAGAATACATTCCCGCTGTTGATAAAGGGATTCAAGAGCAAATGCAAAATGGTGTGATTGCAGGTTATCCTGTGGTCGATGTCAAAGTAACTTTGTTTGATGGATCTTATCACGACGTTGACTCGAGTGAGATGGCTTTTAAAATTGCTGGCTCGATGTGCTTCAAACAAGGGGCAACAAAAGCAGATCCTGTATTGCTTGAGCCTATTATGAAAGTTGAAGTTGTTACCCCTGAAGAATACATGGGGGATGTCATGGGTGATGTGAGTCGCCGTCGTGGCATATTGCAAGGTATGGATGAGTCAGCAGCAGGGCGAGTTATTCGTGCAGAAGTGCCGCTGGCAGAGATGTTTGGGTATTCAACTGATTTGCGATCAGCAACACAAGGGCGTGCAACATATACGATGGAATTTTCGAAATATGCTGAAACCCCAGGAAATATTGCTGAAGAAATTATCAAGAAACAGAAGAGCGAGTGAGGTAGCTACACATGGCAAAGGAAAAATTTGAACGAACAAAGCCACACGTAAATGTGGGCACGATTGGTCACGTTGACCATGGTAAGACGACATTAACTGCGGCTATTACGACAGTTATGGCTAAAGAGTCAGGTGGAGACGCTGTTGCTTTTGAAAACATTGATAAAGCGCCAGAGGAACGTGCACGCGGTATAACAATTTCTACGGCGCACGTTGAATATGAGTCACCTAACCGTCACTATGCTCACGTTGATTGCCCAGGACACGCGGATTATGTTAAGAACATGATCACAGGTGCTGCACAGATGGACGGCGCGATATTAGTAGTGTCTTCAGCAGATGGCCCAATGCCACAAACTCGCGAGCATATTTTGTTGTCTCGTCAGGTTGGAGTTCCTTACATTGTTGTATTCATGAATAAAGCCGACATGGTTGATGACGCTGAGTTATTAGAGCTTGTTGAGATGGAGATTCGTGATTTACTGAGTTCTTATGATTTTCCTGGTGATGATATTCCAGTTGTGATTGGTTCAGCGTTGAAGGCGTTGGAAGGTGACACGAGTGATATCGGTGTTCCAGCGATTAAGAAGTTGGCGCAAGCGATGGATGATTATATTCCAGAGCCTACGCGAGATACCGACAAGCCATTTTTGTTGCCGATTGAAGATGTATTTTCTATTTCTGGTCGTGGAACAGTAGTGACGGGTCGCGTTGAGAGTGGTGTTGTAAAAGTAGGTGAAGAGATAGAGATTGTCGGTATTCATGACACGACAAAGACAACTTGTACGGGTGTTGAGATGTTCCGTAAGTTGTTAGACCAAGGTCAAGCGGGTGATAACGTTGGCGTATTATTACGAGGCACGAAGCGTGAAGACGTTGAGCGTGGACAAGTATTAGCGCATCCAGGTACAGTTACACCGCATACTCGGTTTGATGCAGAAGTATATGTATTATCGAAAGACGAAGGTGGCCGTCATACGCCATTTTTCGAAGGTTATCGTCCACAGTTCTACTTCAGGACCACTGATGTAACAGGTACATGTAAATTACCTGAAGGTGTTGAGATGGTGATGCCTGGCGATAATGTAAATGTAGAGGTTTCATTACAAGCACCGATTGCAATGCATGAAGGGCTTCGTTTTGCGATTCGGGAAGGTGGCCGTACCGTTGGTGCGGGTGTTGTTACAAAAATCATCGAGTAA
>JAHZKF010000058.1 GCA_022600575.1 Gammaproteobacteria bacterium
TCCTCCCCCCATCCGCCCTACGGGCACCTTCCCCCGCCTGCGGGAGAAGGAAAACCATAAAAATCAATCTATTAATCTAAAAATTCATGGGGATAAATCAGTTTGCGAGGAACTTCGTTCCGCGGCAATCTACTTTTTTAAAATAGACATTCAAAAAAAGCATTTTCAACCCCGAGATTGTAACACTCGCTCGTAATGACAACATTTAGTTCATTATTATTTGAATAGCTTATAAGAAACAAGAAAAGTGCGACAATCCCAACACACAAAGGTCTCTTTGTTTTCATTGTGAACCATTTGTGATAAACTGGTCTGCTGAAATTTAATTGTAAAGAGAGCGAACATGCAAACATCTTTTAAAGACGCAAAAATACCACTCGAAAGAGCTAGACAACAACGAGATAACCAAAATACAGACCTTAATAATGCATTTACACGCAAAGTGAGACAAGCTTTAATTAAAAAAGGTATATTTGAAAGTCCTGATCAAACGGATAAAAAAAGCCCTTTTAAACCTTTGAATTTAACCTCTGAAGCCACCCCACCACTCACCCCAACACCTACAGACTCATCTCCTTCTATCTAGGGCATGTCATTAAGCATCGCACAAGTACAAAAAGCCGACCGCTTTGGATTAATGAGGTTAACCATTAATCCAAAGCGCTCGCCGAGCGCTTAAGGTTTTGTTAAACTCTTCGCGATTTTAACAAAACCTCGAGCCTTTGATGCCAACACCTGAACACACCCCCATGATGCAACAATATTTAGGCATCAAAGCAAACCACCCCGATATGCTACTGCTTTATCGCATGGGCGATTTTTACGAACTTTTTTTTGAAGATGCAATCCATGCAGCACAACTGCTCGACTTAACCTTGACTCATCGCGGGCGTGCAGAGGGTAAACCCATTCCCATGGCAGGCGTGCCTTATCATGCCGTTGAAAACTACCTTGCGCGCTTACTTAAAAAAGGAGAATCAGTCGCGATTTGCGAGCAAATTGGTGATCCTGCTTTAAGCAAAGGTCCTGTTGAGCGGCAAGTCGTGCGTATTGTAACCCCCGGTACTGTCACTGATGAGGCATTACTAGATGCTAAGACAGACACTCTCCTTGTTGCGATTCACGCCACAAAAAAAAGCATTGGTCTTGCATGGGTTGATTTAAGTGGCGGACGATTTCATTTGCTTGAATTAAGTAACAAAGCTGAGCTCAAAGCAGCCCTCACACGCTTAAATCCTGCTGAGATTTTAATCCAGGAACCACTAGCCCCCTTATTAAAACAAACCACCTACCCCCTACACATTCGCCCTGCCTGGGAATTTGAACTCGTACGCGCTAAAACAGCCCTATGTGAGCAATTTGGTGTAAGTGATTTACATGCCTTTGGTGAAGGTAATTACAGCACTGCTTTTTCTGCTGCTGGTGGCTTACTTGCCTACTTAAAACTCACGCAACGCCAAGCACTTCCACATTTAAGCACCTTAACGCTTGAAAAAAACGAAGATTATCTTGAACTCGATGCTGCAACCCAATCTCATCTGGCTCTATTTAAAAACCAGCAAGGCACTGAGAAGAACACTTTAATTTCACTGCTTGATAACACAGCATCTCCTGTGGGTAGTCGACTTTTAAAACGCTGGCTTACGCGCCCACTTCGTGACCACGAACGTCTTCAGTTACGCCAAAAGAGCATTGCCGAGTTAATCACAAAGCAACAAATCGACCTCATCTACCATGCCCTGAAAAAAACCCGCGACCTTGAGCGCATTGCCTCGCGTATTGCCCTTAAATCAGCTCGTCCACGTGATTTAATACAATTACGTGAAACACTCGTGGTATTACCCGAACTACACCAACTATTAGTTGAACAATACCAAACACCACTGCTCACAGACGTAACCCAAGCACTAACGCCACAGCCTGACTTACTTAAAATGCTCATAACAGCGCTGGTTGATAACCCACCCATGCTGATTCGTGATGGCGGTGTCATTGCAACAGGTTTTGATAGCTTGCTCGATGAGTACCGTGAGCTCAGTGAAAATTCAACAGACGCTTTAAAACAACTTGAAGCAGAAGAAAAGCAACGCTCAGGCTTATCAACGCTTAAATTTGGATTTAACCGCGTTCATGGCTACTATATTGAGCTTTCACGTGCGCAGTCAACCGATGATGTACCCGCACATTATCAACGTAAGCAAACCTTAAAAAACACTGAACGATACATTACCGCTGAACTTAAAACGTTTGAAGAACAAGTCCTCTCAGCTGAAGCCAAGGCATTAGCACGTGAACGCGTGTTATATGATGACTTACTTAACACCTTACAAGCACATATTACAACACTCACACACACCGCAAATGCCATCGCAACCTTAGATGTTTTAAATACGCTTGCTGAACGCGCCGAAACCTTTAACTGGCACGCGCCAATCTTGACCGATAAACCTGGTATTCATATTCAGGCAGGTCGACATCCGGTGCTTGAATCACTCCTTCAAAATGAATTTATTGCCAATGATTTGACCCTTACGCCCACACAGAACACCCTGCTTATTACAGGCCCTAATATGGGCGGAAAATCAACTTACATGCGTCAAACAGCCTTAATTGTAGTGCTTGCACACATGGGCAGTTATGTACCGGCATCAAACGCTCAAATGGGTCCTATTGATAAACTATTTACCCGCATTGGTGCCAATGATGATTTAGCAGAAGGTCGCTCAACCTTTATGGTTGAAATGACCGAAACCGCTTATATTTTAAGACACGCAACCCAGCAAAGTTTGGTCTTAATCGATGAAATTGGGCGCGGTACTAGTACTTGTGATGGCGTTGCCCTTGCCAATGCTTGTTGCCTATACCTTGCCGAAACCATTCAAGCCTACACCTTATTTTCAACCCATTATTTTGAACTCACAACACTCGCGAATACTTGCGCGCACATTCAAAATATTCATGTTGACGCCACAGTAACCGACGGTCGTATCGTATTTTTGTATCGCATTAAAAATGGACCTGCAAGCGAAAGTTATGGCCTAGATGTTGCAGCACTTGCCGGTATTCCAAACACTGTTTTAGAGAATGCACGCGCACATCTTCACCAATTAGAACGAGACCTGTGTGATTCATGAGTAAGTATTACAAACGCCTCGTTTTTTTTATTTCACTTATATTGTTAACAGCTGCCAGCACGCCAAAACCTCCTAAATTCACTGTTACAGGCCTTGAAAAAACGCAAAAAACAAATGTTGAACACCGATTAGCAGATTTATACGCACATCCAACCAGTCATCGTATTTCAAAAAATATATTAGAGCGACAAATTAAAAAAGCGCTTACGCCTTATGGTTATTTTAATCCAACCATTACCATTACTACTCCTTCACCACATCATCCTGGAAACATTCATGTGATTCCAGGTCCCCAATTGGTGATTACTCATTTAACAGTCCAAATTTCAGGACCTGGTCGATATAACCCTGAAATCAGACAGGCTTATCACGACTTCCCCATCCAAGAAGGCGATGGGTTTAATAGCATTTTATATGAGGAAGCTAAAAATAGTTTAACCAATGCAGCAGAACACCAGGGCTACCTCAACTCAACATTTGAAGAAGCTTATGTCTTTATCGATAAAGAAAAAAACCAAGCGACAATTCTTTTGCATCTTGATACAGGCATTCGATCGTATTTTGGACGAATTAAGTTTGGAACCGGTAAACCGCGTCCAACACCTCCTGTTAAAGATGCGCCTCCCCTGCCACGCCTTTCAAAAATACTCGCTATCTTTAATCCTGAAGGCCGCAGTGACACCCTTTTCTCCCAAAAACATATTATCATTTCGAACCGCCTACTTTACCGCTATGTACCCTTTAAATACGGTCACCCTTATTCCAATGACGACATCATGGAACTCAATTCAAATTTAAAATCCAGTGGCTTTTTTAAAACCGTTGATGTAAAACCAGGTAACGAAAACGGCCGTTATGTGCCTCTTAACGTTTATTTAGAGCCGATTGAACGCTTTCGCTACTCAGTATCCGGCGGTTATGGAACCGATACAGGGGCCCGTGGTCGCCTCGGATTACATGTTGTTCCTGTTAATTCATATGGCCATAAGCTCGACTTGGTTGCTCAGGGCTCATCTAACCAAAATGCAGCCCAGGCAAAATATACGATTCCAGGGCGCGATCCCGTTCATGATCAATATAATATCAATGGTGGATTTAACAACCTAAACTATGTCAGCGGAAACAGCCAAGCAGGACGCATGTCGCTCGTTTATCAACACATCACGCCTAAATATCAACGTATTTTATCCCTTAACGGGCTGCACGAGGCATTTCGTTATGATAAGCAATCGCCTGATGAGCGGACTGTGGTTTACCCCCGTGCAACCCTCACATGGCGTGAAGTAACAAATCCACTCTTTTCACCTTCCGGATTTAATGTAACCGTCAATGGTCTTGCCGCTACACGCGCTGTTTTTTCGAGTTTGAGCCTTGCAGAACTGTCTCTTGATGCTAAGGGGGCGATTACTATAGATGTCCTTCGAACCCGTTTTTATGGGCATATTGTACAAGGTATTACACAAGTTAATGATGTCTTCACATTACCGCTCTCCCTCGCACAACTCCTAGGCGGACCTGAAACAATGAAAGGGTTTAGTTATAACTCCATTGGTCCTGGTAAAATTTTAAGTTATGGTGGCATAGAGGTACAAAAAGAAACACTGGATACGTGGTATGTGATTGCGTTCATTGATAAAGGGACCGTTTATCGACCCGATCCCAAACTCGTTCAATACGATGTTGGTTTTGGGTTAATGTGGCGCTCGCCTGTTGGCCCCATCAAAGCAGCAATTGCACAACCCACAAATAGTCGCCTAAATCCTATGCCGGATACAGGTATACGTTTTGTGGTTAACATGGGGCCTGATATTTAATGAGATTAATACGCGCTTTATTATTACGTCTTGGCTTACTGCTGATTATGCTCATCAGCATGGTTGCCTTTTTAGTCGCAACAACGCCAGGTGTTAGACTCACGCTGCGCATCACCAACTTGCTTTTACCAGGGACCTTAACCGTTCAACAATTAGAAGGTCATTTTTGGCAAGACCTCGCTCTTGATACACTCACTTATACGCATCAAAAACAAACCATTGCCTTAAAAAATGCCAAACTTCAGTGGCACCTTCATTCATTGTATCCGCTTAACATCACGCTTGACGCGCTCGAGATAACCCAACTCCACCTCACCGATGATAAAACCGAAATAACACTCGATACGCTCAAATTAAATGGCAATTTTAAAGACGGTCTACACATCAATGGCGACACACGCATGATACTCCCGCAGGGAATACTCAATATCAATGTTCAAACCGTGAATGAATTAATGACCAGTCACTTTAAACTCGGTAATAATCAGATAACGCTTAAAGGCCCAATGAGTGGCCCATGGACCATTCACGCGAACTTACCTGATTTAAAGCAACTCGATAAACGTCTCGAAAACCTCAAAAGCACATTAATCGCTGATGCCACAGTATATGATATGCAGCATGCTGTTTTAACCGCAAAACTAACACCTGGACACTATCGCTTACCTGAAAATAGCTCGCCTAATACCATTCCATTTGAAGGCGTATCTCTTAAAGCCAACTTAAACCCCAATGCCTTAAAATTAAATGCATATTACCAACTCGATAATATGACCTCTGGGCGCCTTAACTTATTATTACCCGAGGTTCGTCTAGATAAAACACCCCTACCAACGCAGGCCATTTCAGGTCAGGCGCAACTGGCCATTCACTCACTTCAATTTTTAGAAGATATCGCAGAGCTGAGCGACCTTGGTCTTATGTTTCAAAAACCAAGCGGAAAAATCAATGCAACCCTTGATATATCAGGCGTTTTAAATCAACCCAAATTAACAGGCAATATCGCACTCACCAACGGCAAAGTCACTTTACCGGATTTAGGACTTACCCTTAATCCGATTGAACTCACCATCAAAACAGACGGTAAAACTTGGACCAGTCACGCCATCATTAAACCCAACAAGGGCCCTGCACTTACCTTAAGCGGTGAAGGCGTTGCCAGTCCAACTTTTACAGGTACTGCTGTCTTGCAGGGGAATCAAGTGATAATGATGAACACAACTGAATATCACATTAAAGCTTCTCCTAATTTAATTTTCACCAAAAAAGAAGATGCTTATATTATCGATGGTAGCGTGGTTATTCCTGAAGCACGTATTGCCCCTTTATCTTTTATACATACAGAAAAACTCACGCACGATGCTATTTTTACACAAAAAGAGAAAGACCCAAATCCACTGAACTTAACCACCAATGTCGCCCTTGATATGGGTAAAGACGTACAAATTGATGTAAAAGGCATTCAAGGTTATATCGATGGTATGTTGCATATTAAGCAATTGCCAAAACAAGCACTGAGTGCTGTGGGTGAACTCAAATTGCGAGACGGCCGTTATGAGGCTTACGGTCAAAAATTAGATATAGAGCAAGGTGAATTAATTTTTTTGGGTCAACAAATTGATAACCCTAATATTCGCGTTCGCGCCATTCGACATTTTAAAAAAACCAATGAACAGTTTTCAGGATCAAACCAACTGTTTGATTTTAGTGCCGAAAATCTCAGCACACCAGACCTTGGCAATAACACCACCGTTGGCATCACTGTAACCGGTCGAGTTGACTCCCCTAATGTGAAACTTTTCTCAAGCCCTCCAAATCTCTCGCAAGCTGATATTTTATCGATGCTTCTCCTTGGAAAACCCGCCGACCAAGCCAGTAAATCAGGGGGGCAATTGCTTGTTCAAGCAATGACTGCCATGCACCTTACCTCTGGCAGCAAGGGCATCAAAATGCTGCAAGATTTACAAGAATCAATAGGTGTTGATTTTGATGTCCAAAACAAAAGTCTAGGCACTGAATCCAGCGACTTTTCTAAAACCTCTGTGAGTGTTGGAAAATCAATAACCAAGCGTATTTATTTACAGTATAATGTCGGCTTATTTAAAGAAAACAGCAGTGTCTTTACACTCACTTATTTACTCAATAAGTTTTTGAGTATCAAAGTCACTGCAAGTGACGATGCCAACGGCATTGATTTTACGTACAGCCATTCAGATTAAGGCAGGTAACCCATGACGCATACACTCCCCCTTCGCTTAAAACGACTTCGTCAAACACCTGCTGTGCGTTCTATGCTGAAAGAAACACACCTGCATATGAGCCAAATCATAGCCCCTCTTTTTATTAGCGAAGTGGCTCAAAATCCAGAACCCATTCAAAGCATGCCAGGCTGCTATCAACTCCCTTTATCAGCACTTGCAGATGAAATCAAAACATTAAGTGCTCTTGGCATTCAAGCCGTTTTACTGTTTGGCATTCCTGCTAAAAAAGATAAAACCGGCTCAACATCACTTAAAAGTACAAGCATTATTCAACAGGCTATTCAACTGATTAAAGAAACCAATTCTGAACTGCTGGTCATTGCTGATGTCTGTTTTTGTGAATATACCTCACATGGGCATTGTGGTGTTTTAGATGGCGAGTGCATTGATAATGATAAAACCTTAACAGAACTTGCCAAACAAGCCGTAAGCTACGCCAAAGCAGGTGCTGATTGGGTAGCACCTAGTAGCATGACCGATGGCATGGTGGATGCAATTCGCGAAGCCCTCGATAAGCATCACTTTCAAAATACGGCTATTTTAAGTTACGCCGTTAAATACAGCTCTGCTTTTTACGGCCCCTTTCGCGAAGCAGCCCAGGGTTCTCCCCAATTTGGCGACCGAAAAACGTATCAAATGGACCCTGCTAACGCGAATGAAGCCCTTCGTGAAGCTGAACTTGATGTGTCTGAAGGTGCTGATTTAATTATGGTCAAACCCGCCATGCAGTATTTGGATATCATTCACCGTGTTAAAACCCGTTTTCCTGATGTGCCTTTGTGTGCTTATCAAGTGAGTGGTGAATATTCAATGCTTAAAGCTGCAGCTCGTGAGGGTTTAATTGATGAAGAAGCCGCCATGCTTGAAAGTCTCATTGCCATCAAGCGCGCGGGGGCTGATTTAATCATTACTTATTTTGCAAAAGACTTAGCAAAATTAATAGGGTCAAACTAAACTCAATCGAGTCTGACCCCATTGCTCCAAAATAACTTATTCCCCGTCCAAACTTGAACTAACTGCAAGGTGAGCACAGCGGTATGTCTGTAACGAATCCCAATTAGAAGGTAGCGGCAAAGGAATACCAGCCACCGAGTCAAAATCCACAGCAATAGAAGCTTCAGTATATATCCCCGTGTGCGTAGAACTCCAATAAAATTTATTTGGATTGAAGATACCGAGTCCTTCAGTGGCAACAAGCAGCAATACAAGTTCTGCATTAGCAGGAAGATACCAAATATAAGGATTACCCTCCGAATTCAAAGAAGTACAACGACCAGCAGCATAAGACTCTAAAGGTTGCCCTACGGAGCCCGTTGCAGCGCTTACTATCTCCTTAGTGTTTAGTAGCCCATTCGCATCGCTCAACGCCTGCCCCTGCAGAGTTTGCGTAGCAGTTGCCCAGATAATTTTTTCTTGATCCGTAGCACTAACAACATATACCACTTCAGTACCGCTACCATCATCAAACACCCCTGCAATTATACCACCTTGATACTCGTCTCCAACAGAAAGTTCTAGTGTTTCCACATCAGCTGTCGTTGTTGTTGAAGGCATGTCAGTTGACATAACTTTTACTATTACTGCCTCCTTCTCATCTTCAGCTAAAGTAGCTATCGCACGAAGAGAAGTATCCGATTCATTTTGATCGATCTTTCGCCTAGGCCTCATTTTAATAAGGCATTTTCCACCGGGAGGTACCATCGGGCTACAAGTATTCTTAACAACATCAACCTTGTTAGCCAATGGCGTACCTGAAAAATCAATGTCAATGTTTGTCGCGACAATATCTGTTGATGTGTTTTTTATCTTTAATGTACTAATGGCAGAAGGACTCAATCTATTACCGCTGAAAAGTTCTAACGGTGAATTCAATACTGCTAGTGAGGCAACCGTTAATGCATTTGTTAACGTTATATTCAAACTATTAGCAGCCGTAGGTTGATATCCCTGAAATGTGCTCCCTGTATCATACACTTCAGGTCCCGCCGTGACATTGCCTTGCAGCTGGCTTCCATTCACTTCAAGCTCCAAAAGACAAGAAGCACCGCCAGCTAAGGTAAATGGACTCGAACACCTACCAGTCCCTGTTGTGGTTTGTGTAATCCCTGCCACAGCTTTCATCGCCAATACATGTGTTTTTGATGATTGATTCGTCACTCTATACTGAACCGTAGCTGTACTGTTTTGAGGCAATGAAAAGGTCGTTTCGGTTAATGCCTCATACGTCCAAAGCGCTTTTCCTGCATAACCATGACTCGCCACTAAAAAGGCTAATGCACTTAAACAATGCTTATATTTCATATTCATATCCCTATGCTAAATACGTTACATTCACCACAACACCGTTGGTGTATAAATGATTCAAACGTAGTCCTTGATTCAGGGTTTGCCCTGGTATACGAGCAAGCTGACTTCGTCCCCAATCAGCAAACTCATAACCAACTCCTGCTTGCCAATGATTAATAAGCGCTCGCTGAATGCCTGCTCCAAAGGTATATGTAAATGAACTTAACGTATTCGATTCAAAACCAGGGGTCGGTAATGCTTCAAATATCGTTGGGGTAGAACTAAAATGATGGGACTCATTAAAACCAATACCAAGCCCTGCATTACCATAAATCTGAAGACCCTGATATTTGGTATCTCTAAGTAACTTACCCTTCACCATAATACGCGTGTCTTGAATATCATATTTATAGGTATAATTATTAAACTCGGCCACTGCATCATCCCATATTTGGCCTGAAAGCTTTGCATTTCCTGTGGTCGCAACCGCTATACCTAACTGCCCTTGTGTTTTATCACTTAAATCACGTTGAAACCCTAAAAATATCTCACCTTCTGGCAATGCATTCGTGCCAGAATCAGCAACATACGCTTTTTCAACGCCAGATGCTAAAAAAAACGCCTGCGTATTACCTGCATTCTCCCAAATGGCAGCCCCACTTAAAATAGCAACAAATCGCGTGTCTTTAACCGGTGGGCCCATCGTCCCTGCTGTCGCTACAGAAGTCGTTAAAGCTGATGAAAGCAGTGCGCCAGCCAAACACAATTTATTTGAAGAAAACATGATTTATATCCTTATATGCTTAACAGTATCCTAAATATATAAAGTACATACTTCCCATGTATTTGTATACCAATTTATCAAAATAAACTCTGTACATGACAAAAAAACCTGTCATGCCCGCGTAGGCGGGCAACCATTAACGAGATACACAATATCAGAATGAGATAACTCGCTGACATATAAAGAAAATCATATCATCTCGATCGCCAAAAGGAGGTTATATGGAATGTATCAGCGAGTTGAAGGATAGTTTAAA
>JAHZKF010000059.1 GCA_022600575.1 Gammaproteobacteria bacterium
CTACTTTCGTATAACTATAACCTTTGTCATAAAGAAGGACCGCTTTTATCCGATCACAAATACGCTTATCGCGTTCTTTTTTATGACACTTTTTCAGGTGTGCACATTCTTGTGCTGTAAGTCGTCTCTCCATCCGACGTATTTGATCATATCCAACTTAAATTCGCAACTCCATTAGCGATAGGTATATTGCTATCGAAAGGGGGATGAAACCCTAATACAAAAGTATTAATAATAATCAATCTAATTAATAATCTTACATTAAATTGAAGGTGTGTTATACTAGCCCTCTATGAAAAATTAAAATACAGGTGATTGATATGGGTGATTTTAGTGATTGGGGATATAAACAAGAAGCGAAGGCAATAATGCTTGCAGAAGCCAAAGCAGCCAGAGATCTTAGGGTTCTAGGTCAGAAGCGCGTAGATGCACATACGCCAGAAAGAAAAGCAGTTTTAGCGGCTATCACTTTTCCAGGTGCTAGCACCGCTTTAAAGCCCCTTTCTTTGGTGAGAGTTTTAGCTGGAAATGCTCATTTAGAACGACTCAGTAAACCTTTGGACGGCGTTGTAAGTGATACAGCTAATCCTTTAAACACGTATTTAAAGAGTTTAAGTGAGCTTCAGCATTATGCTGTATCTCCTGCTGAAAAAAAGAAGATGCAAGAAGCAGTGGATGACTTTAAAGTGCTTTCACAAAAGGTTCAGTCGCTTGCCGAGGTATTGAATACGCGTCCAATAGGTAAAACGCTTGAAGACACAACAAAATCAATGCAAAAAAATATAAAGACTACTGCAAAAGCTTTAGAAGCATTCGATAAGTTCTCACTTGAAGGGAAAGCAAATACTAAGGACGAGCAGTCAAAAGAAAGAACCTTAGGAAATCGTTTTTGTTATGCGCTCGCTTCTTTTGTTCGGGCTGTTTTAAATATATTTACAAATATATTCACTTTAGGTCAGCTAGGTAATCGAAATTTAGTGGCAGAAGGTTTAGGGTATGGCAGGTTTTTTATTACAAAGCCAAGAACACCGGAAGAAACGGCTGAAATAAACACAAGAACCACTGACGTGACGAACTTAGTTAAAGTTGTTAATAAAATTGAAAGTGATTTAAAAGGACTAAGTGAAGAAATCAACAGCCCAGTTGTTGATAAAGCGAGTGCAGCACAACCTGTATCAGCTGGTTAGTCATTAAGTTGATATAAAAAAGCCCCGAAAGGGGCTTTTTTGTAGTTGATGTTTTTTAGCTTAAACGACGTAAAACGTACTGTAAAATACCACCGTTTTTATAGTAGTTCAGCTCGTTTTCGGTATCAATGCGACATAAAAGTTTCACGGTTACATCGCTACCATCTGCTCGTGTAATACGTGCTTCAATGGTTGATTTTGCTTTTAAGCTGTCATCAATCTTAATGTTGACGCGCTCTTCACCGGTAAGACCCAGCGTTTTACGTGTAACACCTGCTTCAAATTGCAGTGGTAGTACACCCATACCAATTAAGTTTGAGCGATGAATACGCTCAAAGCTTTCGGTGATAACCGCTTTAACGCCTAAAAGCAACGTGCCTTTAGCAGCCCAGTCACGTGACGAACCGGTACCGTATTCTTTACCAGCAATAATCACCAAGTCGTTATTTTCTGCTTGATAACGCATGGCAGCATCGTAAATAGGTAAGACTTCGTCTGTTGGAATGTAACGTGTTATGCCACCTTCAGTACCCGGTGTCATTTCATTTTTAATGCGAATGTTAGCAAAGGTGCCACGCATCATCACTTCATGATTTCCACGTCTTGAACCGTAAGAGTTAAAATCTTTAGGGTCAACGCCTTTTTCACTTAAATAATGACCAGCAGGAGAATCAGGCTTAATCGCACCAGCAGGTGAGATGTGATCAGTGGTGATAGAGTCTCCTAATAAAGCCAACACATGCGCATTTTCAATCGATTTGAGCGGGGCAGGTGTTTCTTTTAGTCCTTCAAAAAAGGGCGGATGCTGAATGTAGGTAGAGTCAGTATTCCAAGTATAAGTGGTGCTTTCAGCTGTTTTAATGGCTTGCCAGTCAGCATCTCCTTTAAAGACATCTGCATACTCTTTACGGAACATAGTGTTGGTTACTTTCGCTACTTCTGCTGCAATTTCAGCACTGGTGGGCCAAATATCTTTTAAGAACACATCTTGACCATTTTCGTCTTGACCTAAGGCATCAAGACTTAAGTCAATTTGTGTGGTTCCAGTTAAGGCATAAGCCACGACTAATGGGGGGGATGCAAGCCAGTTGGCACGTACTTGTGGGTGTACGCGGCCTTCAAAGTTTCGGTTACCTGAAAGAACGGAACAGGCGACCACGTCATTATCAGTAATGCAGTTTGAAATGGGTTCAGGGAGTGGACCTGAGTTACCAATACAGGTAGTACAACCATAACCGACCAAATTAAATCCTAAATCGTTTAAGTGTTGTTGTAGACCCGCATGTTCTAAATAGTCTGTGACGACCTTTGAGCCGGGAGCGAGTGATGTTTTAACCCAAGGTTTGCGTTGTAGGCCTCTCTCGAGTGCTTTTTTAGCGACAAGTCCTGCGGCCATGAGCACACTTGGATTAGAGGTGTTGGTACAGCTTGTGATGGCTGCAATAACAACATCGCCATGGTGTAAGTCATAATCTTCGTCTTTGACTGCAAAAGCGGTTGTTTTTTCAGCGTCTTTGCCTGAATCTTTAAGAAAGGCATTAAATGTTTCGGGTAGTGTGGTTAAGGTGACTTTGTCTTGTGGGCGTTTAGGACCGGCCAGTGAAGGTTCAACTGTATCTAAGTTTAATTCAAGCGAATCTGTAAAAACAGGATCAGGGTTGCCAGGTTCATGCCAAAGTCCTTGTGCGCGTGCATAGGCTTCGGTTAAAGCAACGGTTTGTTCGTCGCGTCCGGTGAGGTTTAAATAGTGAATGGTTTCTTGGTCAACAGGAAAAAAGCCACAGGTAGCACCATATTCGGGAGCCATATTTGAAATGGTTGCGCGGTCTGCGAGTGGCAAGCCTGCAAGGCCTGGGCCATAAAACTCAACAAACTTGCCCACAACACCTTGTTGACGAAGCATTTGAGTGACGGTTAACACTAAATCGGTGGCTGTGATGCCTTCTTTGAGGGCACCAATGAGCTTAAATCCAACGACTTCAGGAATCAGCATTGAAATGGGTTGGCCAAGCATTGCAGCTTCTGCTTCAATACCACCAACACCCCAACCAAGCACACCTAAACCATTCACCATGGTGGTGTGGGAGTCGGTACCGACTAAGGTGTCTGGGTAGGCATAGGTTTTGCCATCACAATCGGCATGCCAAACGGTTTTGGCAAGGTATTCTAAATTAACTTGGTGGCAAATACCTGTTCCGGGGGGTACAACGCTAAAGTTTGAAAAGGCTTTTTGACCCCAGCGTAAAAATTCATAACGTTCTTGGTTGCGCGCCATTTCTTTTTCGGTGTTGACTTTAAGTGCGTTTGGATTAGCGAATTGGTCGACCATGACTGAGTGGTCAATGACCAAATCAACAGGCGAAAGAGGCGATATTTCTTCAGCATTTTTTTCCATCACTTGTAAGGCATCGCGCATGGCTGCCAAATCAACCACGGCAGGTACACCCGTGAAATCTTGCATTAAAACGCGTGCGGGGCGATAAGCAAT
Organism: Gammaproteobacteria bacterium; assembly: GCA_022600575.1. Taxonomy (GTDB): domain Bacteria; phylum Pseudomonadota; class Gammaproteobacteria; order Legionellales; family Legionellaceae; genus JAALKW01. The sequence continues at coordinate 3,676 of JAHZKF010000059.1, forward strand.
TTCGTGATTAGATGTTTTGTTTTTGAGCCAATCTGCAAGGGCTTGAATGTCTTTGGTTTTAACGGTGTCATCGTCTTCAAAGCGGAGTAAGTTTTCAAATAAGACTTTGAGTGAATAAGGGAGGCGTGAAATACCATTAAAGTGATTTTGTTCAGCTAGCTTTAAGCTGTAATAGTGATAGGTCTTATTATTTACAACTAATGTGGATTGTGTGCCTAGGGTGTCTTGACCGACTTTCATACAAGCGCTCCTTTATTCAAAAAAAAGCCATGATAAAGCAAAATGCAGAGAGTTTCATCTGGACTTTATGTTGTTCAAATAAATATTGAAAATCCAAACTATATACCCATTGCCAATGAAGTTGCGAGTTTGAGAATGCTTTAAGCCCTGAGAATACCCCCTCTCCCCAACCCTCTCCCTGCCATAACCTCAGTTTTTTAGCGTGTTTACCGCTGAGGGAGAGGGGGTATTCTCAGGGCTTAAAGCATTCTCAAACTCGCAACTTCATTGGCAATGGGTATATATCTTCAATAAGATCATAATATATGAGGCGTTCACCACAAAAGACAA
>JAHZKF010000060.1 GCA_022600575.1 Gammaproteobacteria bacterium
ACAAAAGCAAAATCATTTTTACAATTAATAAATGGAAAAATTACTCCCGTAAAAGGAGAAGAATTAAAAGAAGGAGATTATCTACCTGTATCCAAAAAAAATTTAGAATTTAAAGAAACTTACACCGATATTATGCCCTTTGAGCGCAGAAAAGTTAAATTGCGCGAAGAAATTGTAACGCTTGGCGTGCCTGGTGTTACTGCTCTTAAAACCAAAGAAACCCATCTCTCTCCTGAAGAATGGAACACCCTCTTAGAAAATCCTGATGTTTTAGTCATTGATACACGTAACGATTATGAAGTTGCTTTAGGCCAATTCAAAAATGCGATTAATCCCAACACAAAAACCTTTCGTGAGTTTCCGGAATATATTCAAAAAAATCTACTCGATAAAAAACAAACCAAACTCGCAACCTACTGCACCGGCGGCATCCGCTGCGAAAAATCAACGGCTTATTTTCAAAGCTTGGGCTTTGAAGAAGTTTATCAACTCGACGGCGGTATTTTAAACTACATCGATAAGATGCCAGCTGATGAGTCTGTTTGGGAAGGTGAGTGTTTTGTGTTTGATGAGCGGATTGCTGTTTGAACTCATACCCTCCTTCTAGCGAATCCCAGCGGCAAGTCCTGTGTTATTGCATAAATCCTCCCTAACCCTACGTGCCTCGGCTTATCCGAGGCATCCAGTGGTTTTAATGGACTTTTTGCCTGGATACCGCGCATAAAGCGCGGTACGTAGAGAGTGGAGGCAGCACGAGGGTTCGATGCACACCCTAATCAAGTATTTTACTTTATGTGCATATTTGTACTAATACACTATACTATAATTAAATCATATAATTTGGTTCTAATGAATAAATTAGTCTTAAGTGTGCGAAATGAGCTTATTCGAATGCATTGATAGTATTGATAGTGCATTAACTAGCTTGTCCAAAAAAGAAAGTTTTGTGAACAATCAAAATTTATTTTTCAAACTTCAGCACTCAAAAGCCTCTAAAGAAAAAAAAGAACAAGAATATCAAGCTAAAAAACAACAAGAAATTGCTTTTTTAAAACGACTAAGACACAGACTAACAGAAGAAACTGAGGCAATTGAAACAAATAATAATTCACACCTAATCACCCTATTAGATGATTGTCTTCCTGAAATAAAAGCATTTTTAAAAGACAAAGCGCCTATAGCCTCATCTCAACTAAAGGCTATTTACATCGAATTGCTCAATATTGTTTTTAAGCAAGCATTCAGCACTGCTTCTAATTTAACAGAATCAGAATACAAAGATCTTGAGGAAAAAGCAGCATTATATAATATCAGCTTTAAGTTAGAACCAACTAAAATCACCAAAACCACTCAAATACTTCAAAAATACCACGGCGAAAAATATAAAATTGCTGATATTCAACAAGACAAAGAACCATTAGGTACTTTAGACGGCGCATGCTATGGCATCATAACCTTGATGGCTAACCATGAAAAATCACCCTATTACAATATAGACGCACCGCGTCTTACAATTAACCGAACCGTATATGAGGCCCAAGAAAACCAAAAAAATGAAACGCTTGATCAACGTTTTGTCAAAAAACACTTACTCACCCGAAGACATTTTTGTAGTAACAAAGAACAACAAGCAAAAGAAATTTTAGCTTATGCAAAAGATAATTTTTCAAAAGATCTACTCCTTACCTCATCCGGCTTAATAGGTAAGCATGCTTGTTATTTGCGTATTCAAGTCAAGGAAGATAAAACACAAGAAATATGGTACATGGATCCCAATTATGGAGCCTTTCGATTAAATACAGAAGCAGAGTTTATTGAACTTCATTCGACCATTTCAAAGATATGCGATTTTACACAATATCAATTACAGGAAATGACATACGATCCTAGTAATACTAAAACACCTGAGTTCTCCTTCTCAGACATCTGGTTCGTACTTTCAACCGGTTCACGCTATATAGACCACAGTAGCTTCATTAAAAAAGAAGCGATGGGGCTATATATAGCAAGTCTACTAACCTTAGACACCTTACTCACCATGAGCCCTTTTTTATGTGTCTCCGCTTTTTTCCCGCCGATAGCTGCTGTTGCAGCTTCCCTTCTTATCGCAACCTTTATGCTAACGGCAGTATGTAACGGCTACACGGGTATACTAGGCCCTGTTCAATTTTTTAAAGAATGCTTACATCAAATGGGCAATATAATTCATCCTCAAACCGATGAACCTAATCAAGAAAATACCGTAACGCATCCAGATCCGGCTAGTAAGCCTCCAAAGTAGACACGATTAAACCCAAACATCCCCAACCATTCTGTCCAAATCACGGGTAGGCTTCCAACCTAGCTCACTAAGCGCGCGCGTGGCATCAGCATACACTTCCATTAAATCCCCTGGACGCCGCGCCTCATTTTGCATCGGAATTTTAACGCCATTGACAGCCTCAAAACGCTTTACCATTTCAAGTACGGTATATCCCTCACCGTTACCTAAATTAAACACATGAAACCCTTCATGCTTATTCATAAAATTAAGTGCTTCAAGATGTGCATCAACTATATCCAAAACATGAATATAATCGCGAATGGCCGTTCCATCACGTGTTTCATAGTCATTACCATACACTGATAAATATTCTTTTTGGCCCCGTGCGACTTTTAAAATGGCAGAGAGTAAGCTCATATCTTTGTCTGCTAATAAAACAGATGTAAGTGCACCCGAATCATGTGCCCCTGCCACATTAAAATAACGCAGTGCCACAGCACGCAATTTTGGATAAGCAAATACACTGTCCGAGAGCATGGTCTCAGCCATATGTTTACTTTTGCCATAAGGGGTCGCAGGTTTAATCTCACTACTTTCAAGACAGGGCTGTTTTGCATTGGGTGAATAAACAGCAGCTGTTGATGAAAAAACCACACGATGTATGCCCGCTTGATACGCTAACTCAAATACATTCAAACTCCCGCTGAGATTATTATCATAATATTCAAAGGGCACAGCAAGTGAACCTGAAGCATTTTTTAACGCCGCAAAATGAACCACTGAATCAATCTTTTTGTTTTCTTTGAAAAACAGACGTAATACTTCTTTGTCACGCACATCTATATGGAAAAATTGAACCCTATCAGGCTTTTCAGCATGCTTTATAATTGCATCCAGTATTACTTTTGAGACATCACTCACTGCATTATCAATGAGCAATAATTCATGACCTTGTTCTAAAGCCCTAAAACAAAAATGGCTTCCAATATATCCCAAGGCTCCCGTTACAAGTATACGCATCGTTTTTGTCCTCTATCGTTAATCAATATCAACATCTACAGGCAATCCAAACACACGGTATTTTTTAGGTAATTCTTTTGTGAACTTAATAATTGCAACCAATTTATTTTCACGCGTTGCCATTGGATTTTGAAAACTCAACGGTGTTTTATCCGCATAATTAGGGACATTAATGACTTTACCTTCGGCTTTAAAGTTATCCGGAAAGGTCATTTTTACGATAATACCTGGATGTACATTTTTAGCTTCTTTGGGATCAATAAAAGCAACCACATGTAAATTATTTTTGGTGACGATATCCATAATATCTTGGCCCCCAGGTAAAAACTCACCACGATGAATCTCAATCTGTTTAATCGATCCTTTTGCTGGAGACTTAATTAAAAAATATTTCTTTTTAAGTTCTGCTTGACGAATTTTGTTATTCACATCTTCCACTTGGCGTTTATAATTGACCTCGACCATCAGATCATTTTCTAAAACAACTTGTTTTATTTGATACTTTAACTGAGAGTAGGCTTCTTTCGCTTTAATCACATTTTTACGTGCTTGTTCAAGATCAAGTGCTGCAATATGACCACGCGGTTTATAATATTTTGCGAACTTATCGTAAACCAATTGACTCGATTGAATGTCTTTTTCTAAAACGACTAAATGCTCTCTCAACGATTCTGTTGATTTTCTACTAATATTCTCAATCTGTCGGTCCATACGCTCTTTTTCTTGTCTTAAATAAGTTAACTCCGTATCTAATTTTGGCGACTTAAACTGCAGTAAAACCGTCCCTCGTTGTATATGTTCTCCTTCCTTCACATAAAGTGTTTCAACATATCCTGCTTCTGGTGCTCTAATTTTAACCGTATCAAACACCACAACCCCTTGAAACTCAGCTAAAACCGTTTCATTTAACAACATATACAGTAAAGCAACCAGCGGAATACTCACCAATCCAATAATTAAAAACCAACGCAATTTAGGGGGCGTACGTTTAGCCTGACCATAATCTTTTACGGTTGTTTTTTCATCCAAATTTCTTGGGTTTAAACTAATTCCCATTTTTTATACCTAATTCTATTTGGTTTTTCTAAGCACCCACCAAGGTGCCATCGAGGAGTCTTTGTGCCCTTTAAATAAAATTTCATTAAAAATAAAAAAGAACGCCGTTAGTCGAATAATAATGTTGTATATTGGATTGATAAACAACCACTTAATAAAACGACTATCATCTTTGGGTCGCTCTGAAACCAAAAGTAAAAATAAAAGAAACATAGCGACAGTTACAATTAAATAATAAAAATAAAGCATCACAAACATCGCTATAATGGCATGATAAGAAAATTTAATGGTGATAAAAATTAAATAAGCAACTAAAACACCTGGCAAAATCAACTGAAAATACAATCCGTACCAAGCAATAAAAACAAGCTTTTTAAATGAAATCAATTTACTACTAAAAAACCGCCAATGACGTCTCACATAAATATAATATAAATCACCATCCCAGCGTAGGCGTTGTTTCATGAGCTCTCTAAACGTAGCAGGCCCATTGGTCCATGCAATAGAAAAAGGTTCATGAATGACTTTAAGCCAAGGATAACGACTTAAATAAACATGCATTCGAAGCGTCATATCTAAATCTTCAGCTGTACCATTTAGCCAACCGCCAATTTGTCGCACAAAACTCGTTCTAAAAATTCCAAATGCACCTGAAATATTATTCACAACGCCAAGTTCAGTTAAACCTAAACGTGCAAACTGGATACTAATCATATATTCGATACATTGCATCCGTGTTGTAATTGAATCAAACTGATTTCGAATCCGTACAGCCCCCGAAACAGCAATCACATGTGGGTCCCTAAAATGTTTTGCTGTATGTGCAATCGTTGTGTTATCCATGGAAGTATCTGCATCCATACACACAACAAATTCACCTTTTGTGAACCTTAATCCTAAGTTTCTAGAGTTTGCAAGACCGCCTCGCGACATCTTAGAAACCACTTTAAATTGGCGCGTTAAACCATTATCAAATTTTTTTGCTAATTCTTTAGCTAACTTTTCTGTTTTTTGATTTGCTATCGCGTTATCAACAACGATTAGGGTTTGAATGACGCCATCGTAAAGTTGTTCATTAATAGACTTATACGTTAACAACAGCTCATCATAAGTTTCACCATAAGCGCTTACAATAATCGTCGCCATCGGTGTGTAAACAAATTTTAATCCTTTTTGTTGATGTAAAATAAGCCAACCTCGAATACTATAAGCGACAGTAAACATATAAAATGGCATTTCTAAAATCAGTACAAATGGAAAATAATATAAAAAGATATCAATAATCCTACCCGATTTAAGAACCGCAAGAACATAATATGTAACACCGTAATACGTGTCAGCCAACCACTCCATTAGAGTGTCACTCGATTTAACATTTCGTTAATCAATAAATCTTTATCTAATTCATTTTCAAGAATTTCGGACGAAGATAAAAAACCAAATTTAATATGTAAAGTTGGATCTTCCGGGGATGCATTTTCGTCAAAATGCTCAATACGCTCTTGAATGACTTGAATATGATCAAGGTTTGTCATCGTTAATAAACAAAATAATTTATCATCTTCGACACTAATCAAGTCCGTTTTTCTAAACAGGCTTCGTGCATTCTCGTAAAATAAAACTAACTGCTGTTCCGTTTGTAAAAAACCAATCTCTTCAATCAATTCCTTAATATTTTCAACAAAAATAACGCCTGCAACAAATTCAACTTCTGAATGTCGCTGAGACACTCGCATTTGCCATTGAACGATTAGCTCCCATAAATTAAAATTAACCAATTCAAAAAAAGCCCCTAAATCAAGGGCTAATTTTTGCAACTGATTTTTAGCAAACTCTCTTCCTTTTTGTGTGAGTTGAAAAGCATTTAATTTTCTTGTTTTTAACCCATCAGGATTACCAATATCGTCACAAACAAGACAAACACATAATGTGTTCGGTTCAAAAAAACGATGCTGACATTTTTCACAAATCTTATCTTCAAGCGGCTTATCATAATCAATGCCAATATGCTTAAGCGTTGTTTGACAACGACTGCATACCAGCTCTTGGTGACTCATAAATTCTTTAACAGGCCCAATATTCCCACAACTAAAACAATGCACAAAAGGCTCAACATGCAAATCAACCGACTCACAATTTGGACAACAGTTCTTAAAGTTTAATAAACCTCCCTCACATTTAGGGCAGACTTGTAATTCATTGATTGCTTCTACTGCTTCAATATATTCACGTTTCACTAAACTATTTAAAACATACCAATGGTCGTTTGCACTCCCCTCAGCACTTAAGGCTTCAACTAAAGGATAAGCGAAACCATATGGATTGTGGCACGTCATTTGGGGTAAGAGTTGCTTTTCTTTTCGAGAAAATAAGTAACGACAAATAAAAACATTAATATCTTGTCTTTCAGGATGCGCCCCATCGTTTTTTTCACATGCTTTAATACGATCGTCTATCTGTTTTGCTTCACTATAAGCTTGTTCATCAAAACCGCCATCAATTAAAGCCTCACATTTATCCGGCACATTATCCCATGAATAAAACGCCGTATAACGATAAACAGGATTTTGACGTAAGGCGATTAAAACGTCACAAGTTACATTACTATCAAAATCAAAAATAACCATAAAGCAGCCATCCTCTGGCAGCTTATCTACGGTTTCTACTTGAACGAGCCTTGCATCAAGTGAATCAAGCTTTCTTGAGCTGAGCAAATATCCTTTTGACTCCATCTCCATAACGTCCTTATATGAACCTAATACACACCTACATTAGATTGATTATAGCGAGCATTTACAAGTTTTGCTGCCCTCTTAATCTAAATTTAAACAAGCGTGGTAATCGTGCACCAAATAAATGCACCATGAGTCCGAAAAGAATGAAGCCTGCCGCGATTAACTTCCAGGTTTGCAAGCCTTCTCCGATAATAAAGCTTGACGCAAGCATCCCCACCACAGGTACTAATAAAGTAAATGGAACCACCATGCCAACCGTGTAAACACTGAGTAACCACGCCCACAAACCATAACCAACCCAAGTCGATAAATAAGCGATATAAAAAACCGACAGAAAACCACGCCAAGGCAGTGCATGCAACGACGTAAAAATCGCCGTTGGGCCATCCACAATGTACGATGCTAAAAATAATGGTGGGACAGCCAAAAAACTCGACCAAACCACCAAGCTCAAACCCTGCGTTTTACCCATTTTTTTGACACATGAATTTCCCATACCCCACACCATGGATGCAGCCAAAATCCATGCAAAACCCACAAACGTAATATCGCCACCATCCAGATGCTCAAGCACAACAGCAACCCCTGTAAAAGCAAAAAAGGCGCCTATAATTTGCCAACGTGTCAAACGCTCTCCCAAAAATATCGCTGCAAACAAAAAACTAAAAAAGACCTGGATTTGTGAAAGCAATGAAGCAAGTCCAGGGGTTAACCCCGCTTTCATCCCTAAAAACAAACAGGCAAATTGCAAAGCAAATGTTGTAAAACTATAGGTCAGCAACCATTTCCAACTAATCGCTGGACGTTTCACAAAAAAAACAAGCGGAATACTCGACAGAAAAAAACGTATTGCACCTAAAGCAAGGGGCGGAATTTCTTCAAGCCCAATACGAATAAAAATAAAATTACAGCCCCAGATAACAGCAATTAAGACACCACATAGTATATGCTTCAATTGCATAGCATCACCTGAAATTAAAAAAAACTGAATGAAAAGTTATTTTACTATTTATTCATGGTTTAATCAAATGTTAATTCACTTGACTCCTAGACTCACTTCGCTAAGATGAGGAGTCTTAAAAACGCAGGAAGCAAACCATGTCTTACAATTATAGCACCCTTCCTCATACGGGCATTCAAGGACTTCACCCCTATGTACCAGGCAAAGCCACTGATGCACTCACCCATGAAAAAGGCATGCTTGATGTCATTAAACTCGCCAGTAACGAAAATCCATTGGGTTGTAGCTCGGCAGTTCTTGACGCCTTGGCAAGCCTCACACCGCAGGATATAGCAACTTATCCTATCTCAAGAGAAAATCCTCTACGCGATAAATTGGCGGAACATACTCATCTTAACAAAGAAGCCGTCATATTAAGCAATGGTTCCGATATTTTGTTTCATTTATTACTCGAGTGTTTTGCCCTACACACAGGAAAACATGTTTTAACCCATGAATATGCCTTTATTACCTATGAAGTACAAGCCAACACGCTTGGCATTCCCATTAAAAAAGTACCCCTACAAACCGATTGGGAAGTAGATGTTGATGGCATCATTGATGCTTGCACTGAAAAAACGGCTTTGATTTTTTTAGCTAATCCAAATAATCCAACAGGCTTACTTATCAAACCCCAAGAAATCGAACGGTTGTTAAACAATATTCCTGAAAGCACACTACTTGTTCTGGATGAAGCTTACCATGAGTACACACCTACTCACCTGCAATCTGATGCTAAAACATGGCTTAATAAATATCCTAACTTAATCATTACACGTACCTTTTCAAAAGTGTATGGTCTGGCTTCTCTTCGCCTAGGTTACGCCTTAGCTCATCCTGACATTATTGCACTCCTGCATCGCATTCAGTTGCCTTTTACAGTCAGTCAAACTGCTATGCTTGCGGGCATTGCGGCCTTAGAAGATCAAGCATTTGTAACAGAGAGTATTAACATCAATACAGAAGGCCTCGCACAAGTTAAACCAGCACTCGATAAACTTGGCTTAGAAAGCCTACCCACAGCAGGTAACTTTATTACCTTTGATTGCGGTCGAAATGCCGTTGAACTCGACCAGCACCTACAAGCACGCGGTATTATTACGCGCCCTTTAAACCCTTACGGGCTAATGCAACACCTTCGTGTTACGATTGGCACTTTCGAACAAAACGCACGCTTCTTGCATGCCTTACCTCTCTGTCTTAAGGAAACCTCAGCATGAGTGATTTAGCTACAAAACATTGTGAATCTTGTGAAGGAATTGGCGAGTCTCTAAACCGTGAGCAAATTGACGCCCTTCTTCCACAGCTTGAAAATACATGGCAAGTATCAGATGACATGATTAGCATTCATCGCGCTTTTTCATTTGACAATTTTTATGAAACCATGGCTTTTATGAATGCCATCGCATGGATTGCAAACCGTGAAAACCATCACCCTGATGTTGAAATAGGCTATAACTATTGTCGTGTGAAATTGATGACGCATGCCTTAAACGGCTTGTCTCATAATGACTTTATTTGTGCCGCAAAAATAGACCAGATACTCCATATGTAACATTTTTAACGCGCCAACCTCACAAAAACAAGGAAGTGAACATGAAAACAAAATACGCCGTTTTGGCGTTTGCACTTTGTGCTGCACCCCAAAGCCACGCAACCCCCTATTTTCCCGCTCAAATTTTAGGCCGCGATTTAAGTATTAAAGGCCTTGGCTGGGCCGGACACGTCGGACTTACCATTGCCAAACATTTCTCAGACACGGCCGAAAATGTAATTGAAGTGTTAAACGAAATTGATGTCATTCAAATCAATACCATCGAGCATTTTAAACAGAACACCCGCTTTTGGGGTAGCCGATATGGTATTGCAGATCAAAGCCCCGCGGCTAATCACATTATTAGTGAGGCGCTTAGACAACGCGCCCTATGTCCCATTTACACCGATTCAGCGACCTACTATGCAGGAGAAGGCACACCTGAAAATCCTACCCGCTGCGCTGTGTTCCGATGTGATACGTTTATCAATTATCTTTTTCATTATGCAGGCTATACGCTACCTACTTATCACGGTAAAACACTGCCAAGACTCGTGTTTAAAGCATTTCCTAAAACACATGGTGATGGCAATATTACACCAGATTTAACCTTAGACAATTTTAAGAAAACGTTTGATTTACCTAAAGCCGAAACCACGACTCAAACCATTCAAAATACTTGGAGGCTCGCCCAAAACCCAAACCTCACACATGAAAAACGCCTTTTTTTACTGGATTATCTAGGCCTTAATGGCAGCCCAGAACTGATTACGGCTTTTATAAATTATTACAAAAATCAAACTAATCAAAACATTAAAAGCATGCTCATTCGCTCGACTTTTACGTTGTATCAAACACATTTTATAGGCAAGCCTCACCCTGAATTACAGCGCTTTTATCAACATTTATTAACGACGCCATTACAAAGCAAAGACATCCCTTTTGTTATTCGTGGATTTATAAGCTTAAGTAACACTCGAGAAAGATTAGACTATCAATCTCAAATCAATGCACTATTACATCAGCATGCAACAAACCTATCACCTGCAACAAAAATGAGTTTGCACAATCTACTTGTGCAATCATAAATAATCCCTTCTCCCCTTGGGGAGAAGGTGTCGCTTAGCGACGGATGAGGGTATTTTTACATGAAAGAACGAGCCCGCTCACGAAGACAAAACTCAACTAATGCAGAAGCTCGTATGTGATATTTTCTAAGAAACAGACGGCTACATGGTTACAAGTTTGTAAGAGAATATGTGATTGATACTTACATTGCTGATTTTGCCTGTCGTGAAAAGAAATTAGTAATTGAAATAGACGGCTCTCAACATCTTAACGCAGTTGAATATGATGAGTTGCGTACAAAGCATTTAATGGTATTGGACTATAATATATTACGATTTTGGAACCATGAAGTCCTTAATAATATAAGAGGTGTATTAAATACTATTTTAAATGCTCTTAAGTACATACCATGAAAATACCTTCAGCCCTCATCCGCCCTATGTGTGACCGGGACATAGGTAACATAAATGACCGGAGACATCGGTAACACTTAAGATATCATATTTTAGATACCTTGAGTGTTTTTTCGTTAAATAGAGCGATAGGCATAAATGAATAA
>JAHZKF010000004.1 GCA_022600575.1 Gammaproteobacteria bacterium
CCTGCCACGCAATTATAGAAGGCGGCCCCCTTCCTGAAAGCATTGCGAACAATGAAAAATTAAATAGTGATATTAATGCCTTTAGGCCCTATTTATTTCCATCAACCATCAATAACTTGTATGAAAACAACCCTCACTTTACCTCAAAACCTGCCCCAACTATTGCTGATATTATTTTATTCACTAACTATCTGCTCATTGGAGCCGCCCAAACGCTCGGAAATGAAAGCCCTATTAACCTCAAAGCTCCGCCTAAAAGCAGTGAAGTCATTTGCGGTCAATTACGAGGCGCTGATAACCAGTCTAGGCTTTTATACCAAGGCCTTTCTGAAGGGCAAAGCGAACTGTTTCAACTCATCATGAGTGCCGAAATGCAAGGTATGGAAGACATGCCTGTCGAGAAATTAATGAAAGTAGAGCCCCTACTCCAAGCCGTCATGGACCCATCAGGGCAAGGACACGAATTCATTGAGCTTTCAAATGATTTAATTGCCTCGATTGCAGCACAGCAAAACATCACCCAAGAAGAAGCCAAGAATGACCTCTCAATCACATGCCAAAATATGATAGCTAAAGCAAATACAACCGCATTTGTAAAATTACTCACTCAACCCAAAGAAGAAGTACTTGAAGCGCTTAAAGCAAATACAAATGAGAAATTTAAGATATTGACTGAGTGGTTTTTTAAACCTGATGACTCAGCAGAAACTAATCGTAATACTGTAGCTAAACATGAAGATCCAGCCTCTTTTATAAGCGCCCTTTTTACGCTTCACAAAGCAGGCCTACTCACAGGTGACTCAGCACAGGATAACTTTGATGCGATAGCACAACATCGAAATCCATACTTAGTTGCAAACACTCTTATTTCGCTCCATCAAGCAGGATTCCTAACAGGTCATTCAGCACAAGCGAATCGGAATGCTGTAGCGCAACATGAAGACCCACTCTCTGTTGCAAATGCCCTTATAAAGCTTCATGAAGCAGGACTGCTAAAAGGTAAATCAGCGCAAACGAATCGCGATGCAGTAGCACAACATCAAAATCCAGACGCTGTTGTAAGTGCCCTTATTCAGCTTCATAAAGCAGGACTGCTAAAAGGTAACTCAGCACAAGCGAATCGTGATGCGATAACGAAAAATAAAGCACCAGCTTCTGTTGCATCTGCCCTTATGAATCTCCATAGAGAAGGCCTCCTAAAAGGTAACTCGGCACAAGCTAATCGCGATGCTGTAGCGCAACATCAAGAACCATACATAGTTGCAGACGTCCTTATTTGGCTCCATCAAGCAGGCCTGCTAAAAGGTAACTCGGCACAAGCTAATCGCGATGCTGTAGCGCAACATCAAAAACCACGTTTCCTTAAACAGACCCTTATTGAGCTCCATAGAATAGGCCTACTAACAGGTCATTCGGCACAAGCTAACTTTGGTGTCATAGCACAACATCAAAATCTAGAAGCTGTTGTAGACGCCTTTGCTAAACTTTATGAAAAAGGTCTACTAAAAAAAGCAGATTGGCTAACAGGTAACTCAGCAGAACAAGCTAATTTTGATACTGTAACTAAACATCAAAACCCAGGCGCTGTTGCAAGTGCCCTTATTATACTCGATGAAGCAGGTCTACTAAAAAAAGCAGGATTCCTAAAAAGCGATTCAGCACAAGCGAATCGCGATGCTTTAGCGCAACATGAAGACCCAGAAGCTGTTGCAGAGGCTCTTATTCAGCTTCATGAAGCAGAAATGCTTAAAGGTAATTCAGCACAAGTGAATCGCGATGCAGTAACACAACATCAAAATCCAGGCGCTGTTGCAGCTGCCCTTATTGGGTTCCATAAAGCAGGGTTCCTAACAGGTAACTCAGCACAAGCTAATCGGGATGCAGTAACGAAAAATAAAGACCCAATTTCTGTTGCACAGGCGTTTTATGCGCTCCATAAATCAGGTTTGCTCACAGGTAACTCAGCGCAAGCTAATCGGGATGCAGTAGCACAACATCAACACCCAGAAACTGTTGCAGAGGCTCTTACTCAGCTTCATGAAGCAGGAATGCTTAAGGGAGACTCAGCACAAGCGAATCGTGATGCAGTAGCACAACATAAAAACCCGAAAGCTGCCACAGAAACGTTAATCCAAAAGAAAACCAAAGAAAATATAAGTACTTTTAAATCACTCAAAGAAAATATGAGCACCTTAAAATCAGCATCAGATGAAAATGAGCAAGACAAAAAACACGGACCAGAGGTTACACCATAACCTTTTTTAATGATGTCCTTAATAAAATTTATGGGGTCGAATTTATGGGGTCGGAGGTGTTTTTCATTGATCATTCAATTTGTTGCTTAATGTTAGAAAAACACCTTCGACGGTAACCCTCCCTTAAAAACATGTTATTCCCGCGTAAGCAAGTAAATTATTTTACCGGACATTAACACCCTTAATATACACATTATGTGTTCTTATGATACAATAAGCTTTTTTGACAAGATAGAGACTTGTTCATGGTTGATTTTTCTAAAATAACTGATTGGTGTGGTTCTTTTTTTAAGAATCATAAATCTAGACCTAATTTAAAAAAAGTTTATGTCGATGAAAAAAAAAACTATAAAGCCTTTAACTTACAATCAGTTAAGTTCAGCATGTCAATCAATATCTCTAAATATTTGCACCTATTTTGACGAAAAAGAACGATTAAATTATGTAGCAAGCTTAAACGGTAAAGCTTTACATAAATATAAAGCGAGTAAGCGAAAATTTTTTAGGACTAGCTCAACGCCTATTGAAAATATTTGTGAGTCTGTTGAAAAATTAGCTTTAGAAGAAGATGTTTGGAGAAATATTCGTGATGAATTAGATAAATTAAGTGAGCACATTAATTCAAAGACTTCTCCTTGGGAGAAGGTTGATCTTGAGCAAAATACTAGTTTAGCGACCTTAACTTCAAAATTTGCAATTATTTTACACAGGTTCCTTATTAAGGATGAAGATACGAGTCTAGCTGGACTTTGTACTATATTAGAAGGGGAAAATTCTCCTTTAGGAATCAGTAATCCACAATGCAAAAGTGTTATTGTTAATGCAATAAGGATGTCTATAACGGAAAATAGCTTTGTTGTAGCACTAACTGATTCGTTTTCAACGAACAGTTCTAGGAACATTACTGCATAAACAAAGAAACGTTTTGAGTTAAGGAGTCTAGGGAATAAATACAATCACGTGGCGTTTTACGCCTTGTGATTAAAAATAAATTCAAAGATAAGCATTTGTGTATGAATTTTCATTTATGCAACAACGCCGTCTACAAAGTAAAATCATTTATATCACTCAAAGAAAATATCCCCCCCTAAAACCATCATCGGATGATAATGAGCAAGACGAAGAACACGAATCAAAGACTACCCCTTAAACTTATTTTTCGTTTTCATCCATACGGTGAGTGTCATGAAAATCAAGCCACAAATGAACTGATATTTAAGTTGGCTACTGGCCTCAACAAAATCCGGTGGTATAAAACCAGTAAGCACACCCGTCAAGCACGTCATAAAAGCCATACTAGGTAATAGAATACTCAGTTTGTGATTTAAAAAGCTGAGCTTTTTTTGTCGTAACAATTTAAATGCCGCTAAAAACAAGAACATATAATACAATAAGGCAAACTGCGCTGTCATGGCAGAGAGCAGCCAATAAGAACTCTTGATATCAGGAAAAAGTAAAAAAGCACACATTAAAATCGAGTAAACCGCGGCTTGTAAAACTAAAATACCCGATGGTACCTGGTTTTTATTTAAACGTGTCAAACAAGTTGGCGAGTTCATAGCACATAGCGCAACATGAAATCCTCGCGCTAAACCCATGATCCAAGAAGAGGCAATGCCTAAAGCCCCTATAATAATACAAACACCCACAATCAGAGCAACATTATCAATCGCATTCGCTGCACAAAACAATCGAAAAAAATCCACCAATCCCGTCACAATTGAAATCTTTTCAGTGGGAATCAGAATGCAAAGCGCTAAGGAACTCAACACCGTCGTGATGAAGAGTATGATGGCACTGATTGAAACAGCACGTGGGTAAGTCGTTCCTGGATTTTTAACTTGCCCTGCATACATCGCAATGATTTCTAATCCCAACAAACTAAACAAAATATTGGAAAAAAAACCGATGTTTTTAAGGTCATGGCCCGTGGGTATTAACGCGCCCCAGTGCATGGGCGTTACAGATACGTTACCCAATACCAGCCAATAGATTGTAAACCCAATAATGAAGATCATAGGCAAAAGCGTTCCAACTAAAGCACTGACAACACTCACCCAACGACTGATACGCATACCACGGCAGTGGAGCAAACTAAACAACCAAAACAGTCCTAAGCTCATGAAAAGAATAAATAATTTGTTGTTTTGTAAATTTGGAAAAAATAAAGATGCAATGGTCTCTGTAATAAATGCAAAAAGGGTTGGATACCAAATAATATTGTAAAGCCACTGCAGGAGTAACCCTACGTTTCCCAATGAATGTCCAAAAGCACGACTTATCCAAAGATAAGAACCGCCTGCACTTGGGTATTCTGCTGCAAGTTTTGCCGTAACCCAAGCAAGTGGTAAAAAAAACATCAATCCCGCAAGCACATAAAACGTAACAAGAGAAAAGCCATACTGCGCAGATACGGGTAAATTTCTTAAACTTCCTACAGACACAATTGCCATCATCACCAATGAAAATAAACCAAGACTGCTGTTATTCTTTGTGTTCGATTTCATACAACCCCCAAACCCCTTTCTTCATTTGTCGTCTTTGCAAGTGAAACACGAAACCGCCTCACAAGGTCGTTTGTTGCAAGTGTAATGGGATCAATCAGATTCCACGTGCTCTTGGCTAAAGCCACAGAGTATTCTGTACACCCCAAAAGCACAGGATACTCACGGCTGGCTTGCTCTATCCAATCCAGTGATGGTGTTTTTCCTTTCAGAATAGAAACAATGGCAGCTTCAGATTTTGTGACATCCAAGCACTCACAAAGCGGCTTCAAATACGTTTCATGAAGCTTATTTTCACAGCTGGTTTTGCTTGCAACGACATATAACTTGTTATGAGGCCTCACGGCCACATTCACCAAATCTAATAAACTCACAACTTTAAGTGCCTTTAATCTCGCTTTAGGTAAAAACAAGTGCAAGGTTTGACACGCGATATAAATAACATCTACGGTTTGAGCCAAAAACATCAAAGTATTTTCAAGTTGAGAACGAATAGACGCCTTATCTAACGTACCCTCTAACATATTAGAAAAGGGGTAGTTATAGAGTAATATTTCCGGAAAATCGGCGTCTTTAAAACAACCTTCTGCTTGCAGTTTTTCGATCGCTTTTTGATATAACAAGGCCCCTGCCATAGGGCCCGCACCCGATACAATACCAAAGGTTATTTTTTGATTCATGGCGCGCATTCCAAATCGTTTTGCGATTCAGTCAGCAGCTGAAGTGCTTGCTTATTTAAAACAGAAGCCCTCGTTGCTTTTTTAACCTTTGGGGATTTTTCGCCGCTATAAGGTCTTTCCCAAACATTTTCGCCATAATTAAAGCAATCAATATCAATTTTCAGCCCCTTCGAACGGATACCGTAACTACTTAAAAAACAACTTAAGTCAGCGGTTAAACTGCTGAAATAATATTTATTTTCATCATTTGGCAAGTAAAATCGAATGTTTTGTGTATCTGGCTTTTGTTGCAAAATAGCCTTAACTAAGAACAAGAATTCAATGTATTGAAAAACACTGTAACACTTGGCAGCCTCGACATCTGCAATCTCTTCAATCAGCGGAAACACCTCTCCCATCACAGCTGATAAACAAAGTGTGCTCCCGCCTCTGCCTTGTGAAGCCACCCATAGCTCTGGTCGCTTCAGGATACGTTTCAGTAAAGCAAACAACGCAGTGTCTGACTCACTGATTTCTTTTAATTCGGAGAAAAAAGTCGACGTTTTAAAGCTAAGCAGCGGTGATGTGCAAATGCGTTCAACGTTTTTATTGAACTTTTGCAATACTGCAGGACCAAATATAAAACTTCCCCAAGCCGTTAAATCAACCAAACAAGGTATAGCACCTTTACAAAGGTCAGAGCTTACCGGCTCCCGATAAAAATCAATCGCTTCTTTTTTTAGGCCATTCCTACCAAAATACCAGTAAACACACACATCATTTTCAACCACCTTTTCGCTTAAAACAGCAAGTTCTTGTTGATTAGACTGAGTGATGCGAAGTGGTGTGCTACGTGGTGCTTCCCAAAAAAGTTGTTTTTGTCTAGCCAGTACAACACGTCTATTTTGAAGATTGAGGTGATACGTCAGTTCATCGATAGCAATCGCTAAAAGATTCAGACCAAACGTTACGACTGGATTAAGCACGGTCTCTTTTATCTCGTTCTTGCCTTTTGGCATACATTCATCTTTTGCATTCATTTTTTCACCTCAACGTTAAACTGTAACACTACAGTGTTACATTAACGCAGTGTAACTTTTCTTGTCAACTCTTTTATCATCAATCATAAAATGGAAGGGGTTCGTTGTTTGTGTTAACGTCATAACTCTTAAGACTAGCGTGTACTCTAAAATGCATCATTCAGAGAAAAAAGCTTCATTAGAAAAACTCATGCAAGCCATTTGCCTCATTCAAACAAGCGATGAAGCCGCTGCCTTCTTTACTGATTTATGCACGCCATCTGAGCTAGAAGCGATGGCCGATCGTTGGCAAGTGGTTCCGTTACTTCAAGCAAACATGCCCTATCGTATGATTCATGAAAAAACCGGTGTCAGTGTGACCACTATTACACGTGTTTCAAGGTGTTTAAAGCTAGGTGAAGGCGGATATCAAATGATATCTGAAAGATAAAAACAGACCGCAATAATTCATTCCTATGATAAGAGGTTGTAGCACATGAAACGCCATATCATCCCATTCATTTTTCTTATCTCACTCACTGGCATCCATATTGCCTACGCACAATCGACCACACGCATACCTCAATTTTCAAACGAAACCACCACCGTTTGGAAAACCGTTATTTACCCAAGCTCAGATCAAACCTTAAAAATGCATCGTCATGATTATGATCGAGTACTTGTTGCTTTAAGCAACGGGTTATTAAAAATTACCAACAACAAAAGCAAAGTACATTATCTAAAACTTAAAAAAAATACAGCATACTACTTAAGCAAAGACCCCACTGATGAATTACATCAGGATGAAAACATCAGTAAACATCCCATCACCGTCATGATAATCGAGCTCAAAAACACAGCTGTTGATTCAAATCATTTGATATCAAAACATGAATAAAATACTATTTTGCCTGAGTTGAATCAGTCCTTTTCTAAAAAATGGAGTTTTTTTAAATGAAAAAGTCGTTTTGTTTATTATGGGCACTTGCAGCAAGCCCGGTTTTTGCAGGTCAAATGGGCGATATCCCTCCCCCTCTTCAACATTCAACCTATGTCTTTATCGGTGGTGGCTATTATAGTGGCATGTATCAAAAATTAGATGCCGATTATGAAGATGGTGCTTTAGAGAGCATGGGGACTTTTGATTTAAATACTTCAAATGGCTATGGGCAAATTGGTATTGGTACAGGTTCACGTATTGACCGATTTATATTTGATCATCAAATATCAGTGATCAAGTTAGGCGGCTCTAATATGTTTTATAGCCCCCATAGCACTAACAAACTAAAACAAAACATTGATTTTGGATATGACTTCATGCCCAAAATGGATATCTTAGAAAAGCTTTATGCTTATGGCATATTAGGCGTTCACTACGCACAGTTTAAATATGAAAAAAATCCACTGATTGCACCCGGTATTGTCTTTAATAATTTGAAAGAGCAAATTGGGTTTAACTTAGGGGTTGGCTTAAATTACCAGATTAGTCCTCACTTTGTACTTGGCGTTAAGTACCAACATTTACAATATAATGCTGTAAAAATTCGGGGTTCTAGTAATGCCGAACACGAGATTGATGCTGAGCAATTTAAACCTGCTTTTAATCTTGTAGGTGCAGATTTGCGTTATTATTGGGATAAATAACAAGGCTCTATCCTAATATGACTGAACGGTAACTTTTAGTTCATTGATTAAAAATCAACATCCTAAAGTTACCGTACTATTTGTATGAATACATTATTGACTTGATTTTATCATTTCGGCTGCTCTGTATCCGGATTTGATTGCGCCATTCATAAATGACTGATCTTCACTTTTGTCAAAAAATTCACCAGCAAGAATCAAACGTCCAATCCGCAACGGATAACCACTCCACTCTTCTGAACTAACGCCCGGAGAAACTGCACCAGCATAAGCATATCTATAATAATTAAAGCGAAATCCTTTATATGTGCTCTTCAAGCCCGGCCACATTTTTTCAAGCTTATTTAAGATAGGCTGAACCACATTTTTATTAATATCTTGTGGTGATTT
Source organism: Gammaproteobacteria bacterium (assembly GCA_022600575.1). Classification (GTDB taxonomy): domain Bacteria; phylum Pseudomonadota; class Gammaproteobacteria; order Legionellales; family Legionellaceae; genus JAALKW01. Next base: position 8,472 of record JAHZKF010000004.1, read on the forward strand.
TCTAATAAATTTTTCTTTGACTATATCGCCACTAAAATAAGCACGAATGATGCCTTCAGAAATCTCACTACCGTCTTCATCTAATTGCCCATTCGTTTCATCCCAAATACTAGCTTCATTGATAAATGACACGCTTCCATCATAACCTTGATAACGGTGACCAGAACAATCTGTATACGAAGTGTTTTTCCAAACCCGTTGGTCAAAGAAAAGATAAACATTAGCAACCACACCATAAGGGTAATTTTTTTCATCCAAAACCTTTGTCATCGTTTCTTGATAACCCTCAATATCAACTTCTATTTTTTTCAATACAGGAGGCGGAAGCGTTGAGACCACGTAGTCAAACTCTTCTCCATTAATGATATATTTTTCACCCGTTTTCGATATTTTATCAACTCGTGTTTTTAATTTAATCGTGACATAATGCCAAGCGGACATCACTTGGAGGAGTTCTTCAATTATTTTTCCAGTACCGCCCACCACGCGATATTTTTCATCATGCTTATGACTTATGTTATAAACAAACTCGTCTAAATCAACCAACATTTCTTCTATAATGTCTGCATTAATGATATTTGCTTCTTGCGCATAATAACCAGCAATTTCAGAAAAAATATAATCTGCCAATTTCGCCGGACATTTTAGCTCTTTTAAAAAGTAGTCTTTTGCCGACAGTTTTCTAATTCTTTGAGCTCTTGCAGAATTCGTACGAACATTTAACAGCTTAATATCATCGACTAATTTTTCTAAATACTTTCTTTCTTCAGACGTCTTGGAATAAAACGGGTAAAGATATTCATAATCTGCTTGAAAGCCTTGATCATCATATATCGCCGTCCATACTAAATTTTTATTTTCTGGCTCATACCACTTTTTAAGTTCTAATCCCAACTCACTCACTAATTCACGTATTTCGGATTGTGTCGAATCAATAAACTCACCACCCGTATTGTAAAACGCCTTACCATAAGGATTGATTCGCGTACCGACTCGTCCGCCAAGTCTTTCTGATGTCTCAAATAGCACCGTTTCGATTTTCGCCTCATCCAGTTTTTTCGCTGCTGACAAACCAGCCAAACCTCCGCCAATTATTGCGACTTTAGTCGCAAAAGTAATTGAGCTAAAAACAAGGACGATAAAAAACAGTAATCCTTTCATCCACTCCCCAAATATTATTTTAAATAAGCTATTTTACCCGCAGTGTCGGGTTATTTAATTAAAAATTTAATTTTTGATTATATTTTCCAAAAAAACGGTAGCATACTAGGGCCTTTCTTTTTAGAAAGCAAAATATTCTCCTTACCCGGGCTAAATATTACCGACCGGTCATATTTTAGAGAAAAACAACAAAAAGCATAAATTTATTCCCGTACGGTAACTTTTAGTTGCTTTAATCAAAAAAACATTCTAAAGTTACCGTACGGGAATAATAAAAGCCTTATTATGATTCAGTCAACAGAAGAAATAGGACAAGTGATTCGCCACGTTCGTAAGCAGCTGGGAGTCACTCAAAGTGACTTAGCACTGGCGGCAGGTACTGGCCTGCGTTTTATTATTGATTTAGAAAAAGGAAAATCAACCTGCCAAATTGGCAAAATACTTCAGGTGTTACAAGTGCTTGGCATTCAATGCAACTTATCTCATGCGGAGGTTAAACCCCTTGAAACATAAATTAGAGGTTTATCTTAATCAAACGCTCATAGGTCAATTATGCATCGATGCAGAAAGTGATATGATCTTTACGTATCAAAAAGAATACGCAGAAAATAAGCAAAATATCGCCTTATCTCAATCCTTACCTTTACAGGAAGCAGCTTTTAACGTCAAGCAATGTCGTCCTTTTTTTAGTGGTATTTTACCTGAAGCACATGTACGAACGGCTATTGCACGACAATTAGGCATCAGCGAAAAAAATGATTTTGCCCTACTCGCCGAAATTGGGGGGGAATGTGCAGGCGCTGTTAGTTTACTCCCACAAGGATTAACCCCTACTCAACTCAAACCCGATTATAAAGTAATAGATAATAATGCGGTTGCTGCTATCTTGGAAACCATGCATCAACGACCAATGCTCGCAGGAGAAGATGGCATTCGTTTATCTTTAGCAGGAGCCCAAGATAAATTGGCCATAGCACTCATAGACGGCCATATTGCCATCCCCACTAACGGCGCACCCAGTACGCATATATTAAAACCCATTAATCGGGATTTTCCCTCTTTAATTGAAAATGAGTGTTTTTGCTTAAATTTAGCAAAAAAAATAGGACTCAACACCGCTGAAGCAACGCTACATAAAGCCGATCAAAAACCATACTTACTCATTAAGCGTTATGATCGTATCCAAACAGATCACACCACTGAACGCCTACATCAAGAAGATTTTTGCCAAGCGCTTGCCATCATTCCAGAAATGAAATACCAGCGCGAAGGTGGACCAAGGCTTGAAGATTGCTTTCAGTTACTAAGACACGTATCAAGCCTGCCTGTGGTTGATATTAAAATGCTATTACAAGGCGTTTTATTTAATTTAATCATTGGTAATAATGATGCTCACGGTAAAAACTTTTCTTTACTCTACACAAAACAGCAAACGCGTTTGGCCCCTTTTTACGATATGATTTCAACTGCCCATTATCCAAGCCTTGCGACTAAAATGGCCATGAAAATGGGGAGCAAATACAACTTTGACATGCTTTATCCGCGTCACATCATTCAAATGGCTGAAGCAGCCCATTTATCAAAGGCACTCGTTCAAAAAGAAGCTTTAAATATGATAGATAAAGTGCAAACTCACCTAACAGAAAGCCCCTTTACATCAACTATTTTAAAACGCGCACAAACTTTACTCAAACGATTTCAATAGGCAATAATAACTTATTGTTTCTTTTTCAATTTTTAAAAATCAAATCTTAGATGATGAATCATTTAGCTTTTTCCAAAGCTCATAAACCGCTATACCTTCTGAATCAGGTTTATATATCATGGGCATGCAACGCTCTTCCCATGGTTTACTGATTTCATCGTAAAAATTATCTAACGTAAAATATTTACGGTGGTCTTCGTAATATTTTTTATAATCATCTCTTGTGGTAATAAAAGTCACTTGCCGCGGGCTGCAATAATACATGGCTGCCAAACACATTGGGCACGGATGCGCCAAAATATAAAATTCACAATCCGTTAAATGTTCGGTTTGCAGTTTAGCTGTGGCTTCTCGTATAGCAACCATCTCAGCGTGTGCTGTTGGATCGTGGGTTTGAACCACTTGATTAGTTGCTTCAGCAACTATCTTACCTGCTCTCGCAATAATACAAGCAAAAGGCCGCCCACCTGCTTTTACATTTTGTTCTGCAAGCTGAATTGTTCTTTTAATAAAATCGGTCATGCTACACCCTGCTATTTTAAAATAGCCATACATAAAGCGTAGCACGTATCAGTAAAAGCCTATCTTACATAGTGAGTTGCAAACTTGAGTCGTCCAATTCTAAACGTTCTATTGCCATAAAACGCTCAAAATCCTCTCGACAAAGATATAAGGTTTTTTTATTGAAAACGTCTTGTGCATGTCTCGAATAGCTTATAAAACGAAAATTAGAATCATTACTTTCATTTTCCAAACTAAAAATTAACAGGTCAACTTCAATGCCACTGCGCTGTCTTGCAGAAATAATCAATGGTTTAACTGCTGCTTTAGACTCTAAATGCTTTCCTATTCGCGCTAATTTTTCTTTTGTGAGTAACACTTCACCCACTTTCTTGTCTTTGAATACAGTCCCAGCGACTTGAGCAGCCGATCCGGTGACTATTGCATCAAGTAAATCACTGTTATTTGGGTCATCAGTCATAAAAGCACGTAGTTCATCACCAGACACAAAACGAGGACGTTCTTCCAATTTATAAAAAGATAAGAAATAACCTGACTGTTTATTTAAAAAAGATTTCTGACTTAGCACAACGTTTAACCTCAAAAAATAGGCATAGTATCATTTTTTAAAGCATCTAGAAATCATCCAGGATAAACACATCTAATCACTTAATATCCTTTCTGGGTGCTCGCTAATAACACTTTATACTCCATTTATGACCATTTTTTTAGATGCTGTTATTTTTAAGATTACTTTAATTGGTAACTTTTATTTTACCGTCGTTGCTGTATAAGTTACGTATTGCCAATGAAGTTGCGAGATCGAGAATGCTTTAAGCCCTGAGAATACCCCCTCTCCCTCAGCGGTAATATACGCTAAAACACGGAAATTATGGCTGGGAGAGGGCTGGGGAGAGGGCATTATGAATGCTTGCTAAAACAGATTCTGTGGACTGTAAAACCTCGTGATTCCAAAATCGAAGTACTCGAAAACCACATGCTTCTAATTTCGCCGTTCGTTGATTATCTTTTTCGTGGTCGATTAAATGCTGTCCACCATCAAGC
>JAHZKF010000061.1 GCA_022600575.1 Gammaproteobacteria bacterium
GCTCATATTCAGTAATCAAGAACTGATATTTCTGGATGTAATTCTTCTTTAATGTATCGTCTTTGTTGTTATTTCTCATATCACGTATCTCATTGATAATTAGTAACACTACTTTATCAACGAAATACGTAACCTATACAGTTGCGAGCGTAACGACGGCATTTTGTGTGTTATTTGAATAAAATCATTCTCATGAAAAAAGTGACCATCTCTCAAGCATAAACTGTGGTACGTAGGCACCCCTCTACTTCTTATGACTATCCTCTATAAACTTAACTGTATCTTGCAAAGAGAGGGGTTTAGAAAAGTAATACCCTTGAACATAATCACATGCATTTTTTTCTAAAAACTGAAGTTGTGTTTCAGTTTCAACACCCTCCGCAATCACTTTAATCCCCAAGTCATGTGCTAACTTAATCGTTGACTCAAGAATAACCGCAGCATTTGGTGTTTGTTCCATATCTTGAACAAAGGATTGATCAATTTTTAAAATCGAAACAGGCAAACGTTTTAAGTAACTCAAAGACGAGTAGCCTGTGCCATAGTCATCAATTGCCAACTGAATCCGAACATCAAATAAATTATCGAGTTTTTTAATCAATCTTTCGGGATTCGTTACAAAAGAGGTTTCTGTTATTTCAAAAATCAGTTTATCTATATCCACATCAAGTCCTTTAATACTTTTAAGGATATTTTTAATCGTTTTTGTTTCGCTGAGTTCATTCGCTGTAATATTGACAGAAAAAAATAAAAGTAAATGTGTATTAAATTGTTTGAAATCAAAAAATACCTTTTTTGTTACCCACCCCCCAATGGCTGACATCAAGTTAAGCTTTTCGGCAACCGCAAGAAATGCTTCTGGATACAAAATACCTAATTGCGGATGTTTCCACCGCAAAAGTGCCTCAATGCCGCTACAACCACCTGTTTTTAAATCAATAATCGGTTGGTACATCATGAAAAATTCGTTTTTTAAGATGGCGTTTCTAAGCCCATTTGAAATTTGAAGCGAGCGCTCACTTTCTCTATTCAATTTTTCAGAATGAAAACGATATTGGTTTTTTCCATTACGTTTTGCTGAGTACATCGCCATATCTGCATGCTTAATCAAATCAACTGCAGATATGCCTCCTATAGGATAAACGGCAATCCCAATACTTAAATTAATATAAATTTCTTTTGCATTGTAAATAAATGGCTTATCCAATTTATTAATGATGTTTTGAGCAACAACTCCTGCGTATTCCGACTTTCTTAAATTAGTTAAAACAATAGCAAACTCATCCCCACCCAATCGTGCAACGGTATCTCTTTTGCGTATACTTTGTTTCAGAATATCAGAGACAGATTTTAACAGTTCATCTCCTGCTTGATGTCCCAATGTGTCATTGACTATTTTAAAATCATCGATATCTAAATACAAAATCGCCATGTGTTCTTCAGCGTCTTTTGCTTCATTAATTGCTTTAGACATTCTTTTCTCAAAGAAAATCCGATTAGGCAAGTCAGTAATAACATCATGCTCTGCCATGTACTCTAAAAGTTGCTCCGTTTTTTTCCGCTCTGTAATATCCCGAAAACTAACCACATGACTCGGGCTATTGTTCCAATCAGCACTCAAGATAGATATTTCCGCCGTAATTTCCGAGCCATCGGAACGAATAATAACGACCTCATTAGCGCCTTTTTCTTGGTTTTCCAAGCGAGTCATATCAATTTTAATTTCTAACGGTTCACCCAATAAATCAGCAATGTTTTTATCAAACAACTCCATAGCTGCATAATTTGCATACACCACCATCCTTTCACCATCTATAATGACAATACCATCTAAACTTTTCCCAACAATACTTAAAAAAGCAGCACTACTCACGGCAAGTTTTGACTCAAGCCTTTTCACCTCACTTTTTAAAGCATCCACTTCATGTTTCAATTCGGCAGATTCTTTTTTAGGCATCGTTTTGCTTCTCATCGTTGAAGATTAAATCAAACCCCATTAACATTCTTTCTTGTGTAGTAAAATCTAAAATAACAGCCACAGCAGGGCTAGGAGATTGTCTAACGATGGTTGGAGTTGCCAAAACTTTATCTTCCATGGCCATCTCAGGTTGCTCTAAAACATCAATAACTTCAAACAAGTAGTCACCTTTCGTTTTATCCTTAATACGCTTTTTAAGTGCCAATATCCCCACTTGATTATCTGTGCTTATTCCAGCGATATAAAGCTTATAAATATATTTAGCATTTGCCATCCGTCAATGCTCCTAAACTTTAACCATGCATTCTCAAAAGTTCACCGGTGTATCGAGTACCGCTTGAGCCACTGCCTGAATTTCAACATTTCCAAGTGGCTTACGTAACAATTGAAAAACAATGCCGTCTTTACGTACAGCATCTAATTCAGCTAAAAATTCTTTATGAAAAGCAGTCACAATATAAACAGGTAAATCTGAAGAAATTTCACGTATTTTACGCAACGTTTCAACCCCATTCATCTCTGGCATTTTTAAATCCAAAAAAACCAAGTGATACTTTTTCTTCTGAACCGCCTCAATGCCTTTTAATCCTCGGTCAACCGTTATCACATCATAATCTGTATCTTCGAGTGCTAACTCAAATGAACGCCGAACAGCCTCTTCATCATCAATCACTAAAATACTCTTTTGCTCGCTAATACTCTTTTGCTCGCTCATTGATCAATCTCCTGATTTCCCCGAGGCAATATCACCGTAAAACAAGTCCCTTTTCCTACAGTACTATCACACAATAACTTTCCAGCATGCGCCTCAATAATACTTTTAGATACGGCAAGACCAAGGCCTGTTCCTTGCCCTGCTGCTTTAGTCGTAAAAAAAGGCTCAAATATTTTATCTAACGTTTCTTCATCCATGCCCTCACCTGTATCGGCAACAGAGCAAATTACTTTACTTTCCCCTATATCAATTGTCAGTGTTAAATCACGCTTATCACACGTTTGCATCGCATGAACCGCATTCGTCATTAAATTCAAAAATACTTGCTGCATTTTATTTATTTTTAATTCAACGTAAGGTTCATCTGCCTTAGACGGATAATGCTTAATCACATTCACATTAACCGACCTCATTTTATAAGCCTGTAATTTAAGGATACGCTCAAATAAAATAGATAATTTTATTTTTGCTAATTTTTCTTCGCCTTCAGCATCCATTCGAGAAAAAGTGAGTAAATTTGTCACAATATCTTGGCAACGCTTAATCTCCTTTTCTGCATCCATCAATGGTCTATATTTACGATCATCTTCGTCCGTATGTTTAATGGCATACTGTACATAATTCAAAACACCCATCATGGGATTATTCAGCTCATGCGCGACCCCCGCCGTCATACTCCCTAAAGCACGCATTTTCTCCGTTTGAATCATGCCTGATGAGGTTTTTAAGTCCTGAATAGCTTTCATTAACGCTTTATTTTTATTACGAATTTCTTGTAACATTTCACCACTAGACTGCTGAATTAAGCGCTCTTGTTCTTTTTGTATAAATTCATCATTCGGAATAAACGTTGAATCATTAATTTTTAACCTTATTTCAAGCAATGTTTGCTCATCATCTTCATGCCTTTCAAAAACAATCCCCTCAAAAACATTCGCATGGTTAAATTGATAATAAACACGCTGTGTACATTCCAATACAACATGCAAATAATAATGTGCTTCTCTTTTTGTAAACCTCAGCTTGACTTGCACAACATTCTCTTCAAGCAATACCTTACGCAATATCTCAGAGACTAAAACAACCATTTGTGTAACCAATTTTGTTTGAAAATCTAGATCAAGCCCTAAACGATACAACTTATTACGCATCTCGATAATATCATTTACTTGTGTGATCTGATTTGAGCTCAGTTCAATCATGGTTCACCTTCAACACAATGCACGATGCATCATCAAGTGTTTTTGAAACATAATCGATTAAAATGCGCGAAATATCATATGCACTCAACTCAAAAAAATCAGGAAACTCATTCACATCAAAATGTGCTTTCACCCCATCTGAATAGAGTATCAGTATTTGTCCGGGAACTAAGGTTAATTCAGTTAACCTAGGCTCTAACATTTCATGTCCTAATACACCATCGCGCGCTAACAAATATTGACTCTTTGGTGTAAATAAACGCGCCGTAATATTACCAATGCCGCTGTATTGCAATACGCCTGTTTGCTTGTAAAATCTGCATAAACCGATTACACCACCAACCGTTTTTTTGAGTGATTCGTGTAGTTCTTCCAAAAGCGTTACTAAATCTTTGTCTGCATGCGCGGCTAAGTAAACACATGCTTTTTTTGCAATTCTACATGCTGGCAAACCATGGCCCGCCCCATCAAAAACCGCAAAAAAAAGTGTATCAGCTTCATCCAGTATCAGCGTTTGATCGCCACAAGCAGAACCTTTCGGCATCGTTTGAATAGGACGCTTAAGCGCTGCAATATCAAAACATGTCATTTTGGTTTATCCCATTTTCGAGCCACAATTTTTGTTCCAAGCCCCTCGGCTGAATCCATTAAAAACTCATCCATCAAACGCTTAACACCAGGCAATCCAATACCCAATGTATTGCCTGTGCTCACAGAATCAGTTAATGCGCCCATTCTATTTAAAATGCCAGGCCCATGATCTTCTGCAATCACTTCAACCCCTTTCTCTCCCATTTGATAAAGCACCGCAATGGTGATGTAACCTCTATCTGCATACTTAACAATATTCATTGCAAGTTCAGATACTGCCGTTGCAACCATCGCTTGTATAACTGCATTAAAGTGTGCATCTTTCAAAAAAGCTTGCGTCAAAGAAGTCGCCCTTGTGGCATCTGACTCTTTATTAATATAAAAAGTTTGCTTCGTATTTTTCTCAGTCGGCATCATGCATATCCTCAAATACTTCCGTATCTATTTCACTATCATCTGTCATGACGTCATCTTCTACCTCTATCTCAAATACTTCTTGCTCCTTACTCAATAGTTTAGTCTCTTTTACCTGTTTTATCTGTTGAATCGCTTGACCAATGGTGAGTGCCGAATGAATGTTTCCTTCGTATCCTAATCCAACCAAGGCGAACGCCACCATCGGATTTAATCCAACCAAAACTCCTGTAGCACCATAGACTGATGCCATTTGTAAGGTCTCTTCAATGACAGCCATATCACTCATATCCATTAAGGAAACTTTAGATACATCAATGATCAAACCTTCTAATTCGGACAGGTTATACAGTTGATTAAGAATTTCTTGGCGCAAAGCATGGAGCACCTCAACATAAAAATCCGTTTGAAAAGGCACAATTAAAATATTGTCCGACACATAACTCGCAATACCATATTTTAATAAACGTTCAGACATCCGTGCTCCTTAACGATTAACTAGAAGCCGCACCTGCTTTCAGTTTAATGTGATAACCCGAACGCACTAAAACCCCTTGAAAGGCAGATTTCAAATTAGAAGCCGTCTCAATCATTTCTAAATTAACCCCTAACTGAACTAACGTTTGCGCAACCTCTGGTCCAATTCCTGATAAAAGACACTCGCATCCCATCAATTTAGTCACTTTAGTCACCTTAATAAGATGATTTGCCACACTGCTATCAACCGTTGGAACCCCTGTAATATCAATAATAATCCAGCGCGCATTTGTTTGCTGAATTTTAGCAAGCATCATATTGGTCATATCTTGCGTTCGTTTTGAATCTAAAACACCTAAAATAGGCAACACTAAAATACCTTCCCATAATTGAATGGTTGGCGTTGAAAGCTCCATTAAAGCGCGACTTTGCTGCTCAATTAAATCATTACTCGATTGCGTATAAGAAGAAGACACCAGTGCTACATCTAATGAAAATAACTTATTTAAGGCAACACTCAATTTAGCCGCCTCTTTCACATCCTTATTGGTTTTAGAAATTTGTAAAACCCACCATTCTGCCGAAAAATTCATACCGGCCACATAAGAACTCAAAGGCAAATTGATTTTGGCATGTATATTCCCTACCTTATAACGTGACTGTAAATAAACAGCATTCAATTCACATTGAAACAATTCTTCCCAATACAACGTTTGTTTTTTCTTAACATGCTCAATCAAACCAGGACGACTAAATAAATTTTTAAACTCAGGTACATTAGGTAACCATTTATAAAAGTCCTCAATAAACTGTTTTAGCAACTTCGTTTTTAAAACTGACTTGCCATATTGTTGAATGAGCTTAATTTCTTTAGGCGTAATACGATATAAATCAATTGCCGCTGTAATGTCACTAAATCCTTGAATTTCTATGGCCATTCCTTACTCTCCCTATGAACAGTACACATCCAGTCTCGCTTGTTCGTACAAAAAGTTCAAGCTTAAATCAATAAGAAATTTTCAAATACTTTTATCCCTTGCTCGGTTAATATAGCCTCAGGATGATACTGCACTCCAAACAGAGGGTATTTTTGATGCTGAATCCCCATAATCACCCGACACCCGCCGGTATCATAAGTCCATGCAGCTACATGCCAATCTTTGGGTAAATGTTCAAACGAAGCAACTAATGAGTGATAACGTGTCCCTATAAAAGGCACTTTTATGCCCTGAAACAGCCCCTCATTTAAATGTGATATCTGAACCTGCTTACCATGACAAATATCAGACGCTTCTAACACCCGCCCTCCAAATGCCTCTATTAAACATTGAAGGCCCAAGCAAACGCCCAAAATTGGATATTTTTGATAATATTCTAAAATAAATGCCTGTGTTTCAGGGGCTGCCTTCGGACAACCTGGACCTGGAGATAACACCACATGTGTAGGGGCTAACACTTCAATCTTTTGCAATGCAAGCGCATCAGATTGCACCACGCTCACACGAGCTCCTAATTGCTCGAAATAAGCTTTAATGAGTTGCGTGAACGAATCATAATGGTCAATCAACAACACATGTTTGGTCTGTATCACATTATGCTTTAATATCATGGGCCTTGATACAACTTGACGTTCTATCAACCAACCATACTCGCTCATGCTACACCAAACTGAGATAAGCCTGTAAAAAACTGCGCTTTAAGTTGTAATTCTTCAAACTCTGATTGCATGGTTGAGTCATACACAATACCACCCCCAACACCTAATTCTCCTTTTAAATCTTTACACAATACAGTCCGAATGGGCACATTAAAACACATATCATTATCAGGTGTAATATAGCCAATAGCGCCAGTGTATACATGCCGAGGGGCAGTCTCTAAATCATGTACAATTTCCATGGTTCGACGTTTAGGCGCACCTGTAATCGACCCACACGGAAATAATGCTTTGATCATCTCTAAAAATTTTAAGTCAACCGCTACTTCACTCTCAATGCTTGAGGTCATTTGATGGACTGTTTCGTACGATTCGACCTCGAGTAATTTAGACACCTGAACCGAACCTGGTTTTGATATGACTGATAAATCGTTCCGTAACAGATCCACTATCATGGTATTTTCAGCTCGCGACTTTAAATCTTTTGTTAAAAAAGCTTGATTGACTTTATCCTGAGCTAAATCAGCTGCTCTTGGCATGGTCCCTTTCATCGGCTTTGTATATATTTTATGTTTAATCTTAGAGAAAAAAAGCTCTGGTGAAAGCGATAAAACATCATAACCTGGCATTTCAAGTAGCGCTGAATAAGCCACCTTTTGACGTTCGCGAAGTGTCGCATAAAGCCCTCGACTTGAACCAAGCACATCAAACGCGTATTTTGCTGTCAAATTAACCTGATATGTATCCCCTGCAATAATATGCTGCTTCACCCGGGAAAATGCCGCTTCATACTCACGCTCTGTCATATTTAACTGAATATTTTGAACATTAGCCTCAGATACGCCTAACATGCCTAACAATGAATCAATTTCAAATGAGCTTAATTTTTGGGGCACTTTAAATGCAAAAAAATGTAATAAAGGAAAAATTGGGGTATCTAAAAGGTGCGGCAATCCTTGCAGCACATATCCTGCCTCATAACTCAAACACCCTGCCAAATAAAAACCTTCACGCCTTAATTCATCTATGCGCTCTAAGCCTATATACAAGCTTTCAGCATCCCAGCAAACAATCTCTTCAAGGGGGTTTGAAAACAATAAGCCAGTATAAGGCACATCTAACATGCGTCTATTTTCAAACAAAATATGAGCTTGATTCACACTAACGCAACATATGGTCTAAAATTAATCATATTATACCCATTTTTATGTTCTATTAAGGCCCAAAGCATGCCTCATGAAGCATAAAAACTCAAGGTACATGAGGATTTTAACCATGAAACCAATACAAGATAACTGGCGTGATTTAGATCAGAGAATTATGCGATTAAAAAGTAAGTTGCTATTACAAGAACACCTATACTCTAAAAGCAGTTACTCAGATCAACAAAATGCGGCCAGAGAAGTAATACTTGAACATTTCGATGAGATATTTTCAATCAAAACGATAGGTGATAAATTTATCAGCACCCACACACCACCTCTGCTTTTATTTCCTCTGATTAAATTAATAGATGGCTTATTGACCAGACCAGAACTCGCTCTGTCTACTCGCCCAGCAGAAGAAATCGAACAGTTATACGATTTCTCAAAATCAGAAGATCCTCTTAAAAAAATCATTTTTACCAACATCTTAGTGCTTTATCGCTACCCAGAAGAACAAACGCAACAAGCCATTGATGTCGAAAAACACGTGCTCCCTCTTTTGTATCACCGTGACACCTTAAAATATCAAGATCCGATAAAAATTGCACTCGAACCACTGATAACACACTTTCGCGACATGCTGCTTACAGCTACAGAAAAAGACAAGGCAAAAATAATCAGCGAGATTGAAAAAACAGATCAATACCTAAACAATAAAATCGGTCTTGATGAATACCAACCAGGTGATAAACGCTCTAAATCAGCAAAAACACTTACAAAGCTAAAACAAGCTTTTAACAAAAAAACCAGCACCCCCACACAAATACTAAACCAATTAATGCTTGAGTTAAGCTATGCTTTAGAGCCTCTCAAACCAGATGCGCTATCGGACACCGATACTGAAACCGAAATGACTGATGCAGAGACACATAGTCTTACCTCATCACTTGATACAAATGAATGGGATGGCAAAACATCATTTGATATCGACTCAGAGGGAGAAGAGGATGACGATGAAGAGGAGGAAGAAAAACCTTTAACCCCAGAAGCACTTCTCATGCAAGAAACAAACACGAAACAAGTCCTTTTAAAAGAAAAAGTGGCACATTTAAAAATTATGCTAGATAAAAAACATGCTTTTATAAAAGATAATGCAACCTACCTTCCCTCTGACCACATGATTCAAACCCTCAAACATTTATCTGAGGGTAATGAACTCGATTTAGAAGCTATTTTAAAATTAAATAGCATCGCAGAACATCTTAAAACCTTTATACAAAACCCAAGACATAAAACCTGGAATAACATGCCAACAAAAGAAAAAGAATTCTTTTTAAACCTCGAAAAAGATGAAACACTCAGTGCATTTTCATCTATGATTCATTTTTATAAACCCTTTACACTAACAGACAAAAAATACGCAGCTTATATTACTACACTTAAAAACATTAAAGCACTCTCCAATCAAGAAGACCCAGAGCTCACTCCCATTTTAAATCATCTGGAAAAAATCCTAGACCAATTTATTAAAGACCCTATGCAGCAGGGTGTTTGGGACTGGGTTAACAAGCAAGATCAACAAACTATTTTACGTCTTTTCCGTTATCCACACTTAGCTCCTCTTGGTGAGCAAATCATACAAATCTATGGTCTTTTTGACTCTCGAATTGAACAATTAAAAAGACAGCCTTTAACCGAAGCATTTCTTGAAACACCCATCCAAGCATCAGCTAAAAAAAACGCCGAAACCGAAAAAAAACTTACGCCACTTAAACGATATATTGATGAGACAAATCGTAATCGAAGCATTGAAGCAAAAACAAAACCGCTGATGGCAGTCTTCTCAACCATACTTGCATCTGGCTCAGAAGAAGAACAAACAATCGTGGCCCATGCCATCAAACAAACAACCGCTCTTTTAACTGGCACATCCATACCGGGTCAAACATTTGACGCCACTGCCGAAAAAGCAAAAGCCTCTTCTTCACTCAATATACAAATGATGGGTAACCTCATGCTGGAACTAGAAACTGAAACCCTAAAAAAGACACCTTTTCAAGTACATATTGGCAGAGTGAATACATTAAACACCCAACGTCACCTTGCGCCACTTGACAAATACCTCGATAAACACCCAGAACTTCGTGCACAACTCGAACCACTCATGAGCGTTTTTTCAGACATGCTCGAATCAAACACAACAAAAGACCAAACAGAAGCAGTCCAACAAATTAAAAAAACAACTGAATTTCTGCACGGCAGACTTTCGGTTGACGATTATCAAAAAATAGCCAAAAAAGCCAAAGGGGCTCCTTCTCCTGTATGGAAAGTCATGGGAGCATTAATGATTGCATTAAGTGCTGCAGCCCTTGCTTTTGGACTTGTAACCGGTGTTGTCCCTGCAAGTATTGCCGGAGGCGTTGGACTGGCAACAGGTTTTGGCATTTTCTCTAAAGCCGCAAAACGCACAGGCGTCTCTAAAGGCATGCTGGATTTATCTGAAAAGACAGAAGATAAGTCAGATAAGAAAGATGATCCTAGTACTACAGGTCAGCTGGAGCGGGGCACGTAGGGCTAAGATGCACTCTGCAATTACCTATCATCCTTGCTTTTAAATACCCTAACTGATACTTTACGGGCTTCTTTTTAGCTTACCCAATATAGGATATTTCGTGGCTTCGTCTAAGCGTGTTTTAAGTGTCTTCTCACTCGTTATGATTAATGTCATTGCCGTTGATAGCTTACGAACGCTTCCTATTTCAGCCAAACTCGGATTTTCGTTAATTTCTTACTATGCCTTTGCAGCACTTATCTTTTTTATCCCTGTAGCCCTTGTTGCTGCTGAACTTGCCACAGCTTACCCAAGTACTGGGGGTATTTACATTTGGATTAGAGAAGCATTTGGCAGACGCGTTGCATTCATGACCATTTGGCTGCAGTGGATTTATAATGTCTTTTGGTACCCAACCATCATGGCCTTTGTTGTTGCAACACTGGCTTACTTATTTGACCCTAATTTAGCTGATCACAAAATTTATTTACTCACAACCATGATTGGACTCTTTTGGCTTTTTACTTTACTTAACTGCCAAGGGATGAAAATATCAAGCTTAATCAGCACACTGGGTGCTTGTTTTGGAACCATTATTCCCATGGTTGTCATTTCACTTTTAGGCTTTATTTGGGTGCTGCAAGGCCGCCCTCTTGCAACTCACATCACAGATACCTCTTGGCTTCCTGATTTTACGGCTTTAGGCAACCTTTCTCTTTTTACAGCTGTACTTTTTGGCTTATTGGGTATGGAAATGTCAGCTGTACATGCAGAAGAAGTTAAAAACCCACAACGTGATTATCCACGCGCATTACTCTATTCAACCATGCTGATTTTCTCAACTTTAGTCCTTGGTTCACTTGCCATTGTTATTGTTGTCCCAGGCCAAGTCTTAAGCATGGTTTCAGGCTTGATTGATGCCTATGCCATTTTCTTTGACGCCTACCATTTAGCATGGCTCACTCCCATTATTGCGTGTCTTATTGTGCTCGGTGCAGTCAGTGGTATCTCAGCTTGGATGATTGGCCCAACCAAAGGTCTTTTGGTTGCAGCACATGATGGCTGTATTCCTGAAAGATTCACGAAAACAAATCGACACGGCGCGCCTACAACCATCTTAATCACTCAAGCGATTATTTTTACCTTATTAACCAGTTTATTTGTTTGCTTTAAAACCATTAATGCAGCCTACTGGATGTTAAGCGATATGTGCGCGCAAATGGCGCTCTTGGTTTATGTTTTAATGTTTGCTGCCGCAATCAAGCTTCGTTACAGTAAACCCGAACAACGTGGTGCTTATCGTATTCCTGGCGGTTTTCTTGGCATTTGGACTGTTGCGGGTGCGGGCCTACTCTGTTGTATTGGGACTATTTTGCTCGGGTTTGTTCCGCCAACACAAGTGCCTATCAAAAATATTGTTTTATTTGAGTCATTCTTAGTTGGTGGGTTAATTTTGTTTACGGTCATGCCATGGTTTTTAACTCGAAAAAATATAGATTAATTGTGTTTTAGCATCCAAGTACATTTTAATAACCGCTAAGGCTCTACGAAATAACGCGTTAAACTTTTTTTAAATTATCATAAGCTACTTTATTTTAGTGCTGCTAAAACTTTTAAAATAAGCGCCGCTGTTTCTTTAGGATATTCGAGTGGAAACATATGTGTTCCTGACGTTTCAAACGATTGAATCCCATAACGTCGTTGCATATGACGTCTATCAGCCGCATAAATCACATCACTATTAGATCCATACAGTAAAGCGGTCGGAACTTGTAATTTTTTGGTGTATCTCGCAAAGGTATGCGGAAGGGTTCTGTAAATTTGATATTCAATCGCTGCATCAAAACGAAGGGTATACCCTGTTTCATCATGTGTCATGCCATAATCGATATAGTCATTCAAGCAGGCATCATCAAATTGCTTGAAAAGCGCGCGACGCTTAAAATACTGAAACACTGCATCTCGATTTTTCCAGTGTGTTCTTCTTGTTCGTGTGCGAGATGCGGGAGTTACTCTGTCAATAAATCCAAACTTTTTTGATAGTTGTACGGCACGTGCACGTACACGGCTTAATAACGGCGAATCTAAAAGAATCACAGCTCGAAACAACTCAGGCTCCTTCAAAGCCCCAAGTATGCTTAAAACACCCCCAAGAGAATGTCCTACTGCAACCACAGGTTCATCCGATTGCATCCGTACACTCTCTAATAATTCATCTACTAAAAAATGCCAATTATCTTCAATTGGAAAAGCCTCCGCATGCCCAATTTTATCAATATAGCAGCAGTCAAATACAACTTCGAGTGGTTCTAACATCTGTCGATAACAGGGGGATGGAAACCCATTGCCATGGGCAAAATGTAACTTCGGTTTCATTGCAATACCATCGCCCTATTCTCATGACGATAAGCCAACACACCAAAACTAAAGTAGATAGCCAATAACACCATATAAATAATACCTGTACCCGAATACACTTTATTAAATGCAAACAACATAAAATAAAGACATGCTTGTGGCGTTGAAGCCACCGCCATCACACGCGCAATTTCTTTAAACGTAAGCCGTACTTTAAATACAAAGCGCGTCAGAAACTGACCAACCAAAGTAAAAGCAAATAACATGACAATATACATGCCAAAATAGAACATCATGGTCACAGGATGAAGTGAAACTAATAGTAAGTACTTGATTTTATTTATATTACTTGACGAAACCCAATCAGCGCCCACAAAATTTGTATTGTCATCCAAGCTAAACGTTGAAACACTGTCTTCTGTTTCAAACCCCTCACCTCGTTTCAATACATCCAATGCAGGCACACTCACATGTAATTCATTTTTGGTGACTAAAACCGTTGCATCAGGATATAAAAAATAAGGTAAGCGTTTTATTTTTCCCGTTGTATCAATCAAACTAATCACTTTACCTTGCTCATTTTTGACCAAGTAGGGCATTGGGCTATGAAACTGAACTTGTCCACCACGAAGCGAAAAAGGTGGTAAATTATTAACGGGTAAAATAATTTTTTGATCAACAAAGTGTCGATATTCAATCATCAAATTCACAGAATAAGGTAAAACAAACACCGAGAGCATGACCAACAAATAAAGCAAACCGTAACCATGCCAACGCCTCACCACATCAACATATAAACGCCTAGAGAAAAAAGCCATATAGCAAGCCTCTAAATAGCGATAATGAGCCGTTTTTCGTTTGGTTTTTTTTCCATCAACACTTAAACTTTTCATAAGCTATTTAGACCTTATTTAATGTTCGCCGCAACAGTTGTGTATAGATAGGTGCAACCCCTACTAACTGCACAATTGTTGTTGCAGTGAGACAAGACACCATCAGCGGTAAAATAAGCCCATAATTTTGCGTCATTTCAACCACCAATACAATGCCTGTAATCGGTGCACGCACTGAAGCTGAAAAAAGTGCACCCATGCCAGCTACTGCAAACATGCCTGGCGCAACCGTCACAACCTCTGGCAAAAATAGCTCAAATAGACATGCAACAGCGAGCCCCACTAACGTTCCAAGAGCAAGCATGGGTGCAAAAATACCCCCTGGAACACCCGTGCCATAACAAAGCATCGTCAAGACAAAGCGCATCAAAAACAGCAACGCTAATACAATAAGACCTGGCGTAAAGGTTAATGAGCGTTCAATAATACGATACCCGCCTCCAACTGAATCGGGCCAAAGCCAAGCCAATAAACCAACCAAAAGTGCGACGAGTGCTACATAAATCAAACGCACACGAAATGTTTGTTTATCCATCCAAAGTAGCACGCGCATTAATACACGATTAAAAACAATACCAACAAAACCAACCACAATACCTAAAATTAAAAAAAGCCCTAAAAAAGAAAGGCTTGGCATCTGAAATACATCCATCTCAATAGAGGGTTGCCCCCCCATCATCAGCTGCAACACAATCGTTGCTGCAACACAACTTAATGCAACTGTTTTAAAGTGTAAGAATGAAAGTGGGAAGACCTCTCGCATTTCTTCCATCACAAAGAGCACACCTGCAAGAGGCGCGTTAAATGCCGTCGCAAGCCCTGCTGCAGCACCTGCCGCGACCAATGCATCACATCGCTTTCGACCTAACCGTGCACATCCGCCTACCAATTGACCTAAATTTCCCCCCATCTGAATGGTTGGTCCCTCACGCCCAAGCACCATATTACTTGCAATAGATAATACGCCACCGATAAATTTTACTGGTAAAACACGCTTCCAGAGTACCGGCCGCTGATGCCCGAGCGCACCTTCAATTTCTTGAACGCCACTCCCTGACGCCTCAGGAGCCACACGATTCACTAAAAGCCAAGCACTTAAGACCATTATCATGGTTAAGATAGGAAAACCGCACCATCCAGGAATCCCGAGCATACCAAGGCTTCCTTGAAACTTTGAAAGCCACACACCTAAGTGGTCAATCGCCATTTGAAACAATGAGCCAACAGTGCCCGTTAGTAAACCCACTAAAATAGCTAGCATGTAAAAAAACAAAACTTTTCGATAACGCATCACGCACAACCTATTTCAACATTTCTTCCAGAATGGCGTACCCAAAATAAAAAATCCAGGCATAAACCTCAAATTGTTTTTTTACTTTGTTTTTTACGCTTATGAAACCATTTTTTTACCATTAAAGTGAACTTCTGTGCTGCCTTCTTTCCAGCTAAAAGAGCGCCTAATACAAAAAAGACCTCTGGCAAACCAATCAAAAAAAACGTCCCGAGTGTTACCGCCACTTCAGTTGAAAAATTAAAAAAGGGAATGATGAGTGTGATAGCGGGGCTAACAAAAGATAAGATAATACAAGCAATGCCTAGTTTATATCTTAAATTTCCGTTTTTTAGGGTCATACATGGCATCTCTCTTCGTCATCTATTTAATACTAGCATTATTAGAGCTCTTGCATAACTTCTCACCTTACGCACTTCAAATAACCCCGTCATTGCTGTATAGGTTACGTTATTCGTTGATAAAGTACGGTACAATTTTGAAACTGTCGTTGCGAAAACTGCAAGCGTAGCGCCGCAGGATGA